>CAJPPE010000243.1 GCA_905372345.1 uncultured Treponema sp.
ATCTCCATCTACAAGCTTATCGCAAATTCGTCCTAATTTTGTCCATTGCCAGTTTTCCGGTAGTTCAAAAGGAATTTCATTATCAATACAAACATCATTTTTTCCAAAGAACTTCTCATAATAACAATTATGTCATATTCTTTTCGGTACAGGGTTCGTCTTACAAAACCACTAATTTATCGATAGGAACGACTTTGGTGCTTCGCCGCATTTAATGCCTTATCATCAAACGCGGCGACAGGCTGGGGATTCATTTGTGCTGTTACAGTTTTGAATCGTCTATAGAATTAAGCCATTTTTCACATTCGGGGGTAACCGAAGCGATGCAGCCTTCTTCAAAGGGATTTTTTAGGTTTGCAAGTTTTAAAAGCTCCAAGAAGGGAAGGCTTCCGCCGGCCTTGCAAAGGCGTAAATAATCTTCCCAAGCCGTTTTGCGGTCGGCATTGGCTTTTACCCAGAACTGTAAGGCACAAACTTGGGCCAATGTGTAGTCTATGTAATAGAACGGAGAAGCAAAGATGTGTCCCTGCTTCACCCAAAAGCCGCCTCGGTTCAGGTAGCCGTTATCGGCATAATCAATTGAAGGATTATACTTTAATTCGATTTTATGCCATTCGGCCTTTCTTTCGGCAGGGCTTGCTTCGGGATTTTCATATACCCAGTGCTGGAACTCATCGACTGTCGCTCCATAGGGGAGGAATTCGAAAGCTCCGGAAAGATGGGTAAACTTAAATTTTTCGGTTTGGTGTTTAAAGAACAGCTCCATCCATGGCCATGTAAAAAACTCCATACTCATCGAGTGAATTTCGCAAGCTTCAAGCGTCGGCCATCCGTATTCGAGAAGTCGTGCATTTCTGCTCTGATAGGCTTGGAAGGCATGGCCCGCTTCGTGGGTCATAACCTCAACATCGTGTTGGGTTTTGTTAAAGTTTGCAAAGATAAAGGGTACCTTGTACAAGGGGAAGCCCGTACAATAACCGCCGCCTGCCTTTCCTTTGGTTGAAAGTAAGTCCATGAGTCCGTAATCGGTCATCATCTTAAAGAATTCGCTTGTTTCGGGCGAAAGCTCATTGTACATCTTCTTTGCCTGCTCTACAATCCAATCAGGTTCGCCTTGAGGAACGGCATTTCCCGTAAGGTATTTAAGGCCTGAGTCGTAATAATAAACCTTATCGAGCTTTAACCTCTTGCTTTGGCGTTTTTTTAAACTTTGAGCGATGGGAACAACAAGCTCGTAAATCTGCTTGCGGTATTTTGCGACCATTTCGGCATTGTACTCGGTTCTGCCAAGGCGGTCGTATGCAAGCTGAACAAAGTTTTTGTAGCCCAGTTTTTTTGCTATTTTTGTACGAACCTTTACAAGCTCATCATAGATAGAATCGAATTCGGCTTCATTTTCTTCAAAAAAGCTGTAGTAGGCCTTTGCTGCCGCCTTTCTTACCTCCCTATCCATGTCCTGCATAAAGGGACTTAATTGGGAAAGGGTTCGCTTTTCGCCTTGGAATTCGATCTGGGCAGAAGCTATGAGTTTACTGTATTTGCTGGTCAGTTTGTTTTCGGCCATGAGATCGTCCATAATTTCGGGGCTGAATACCTTTAAGGATAGATCGGTTAAATCAAAGATCTGATGACCGAATTCCTTTTCGAGCTCGGCTCTGAATTTGGACTTGACCATTTCTGCACCGAATTCGTTTGAAAGCTTACTAAAAAGAGGTCCTGCTTCATCATAAAAGTCATTCTCTTTATCGTAGAATTCATCCCTTGTGTCGATGGTATGCCTGACCGAGGCTAAAGAAGACATGGTGCTGTACTCACGGTTGATAGCCTGCACCATATCGATAGCTTCGATTTGTTCTTTTACCGAAGATGCTGCCTTAAATTTAGATAGGGCATCGGCAAAGCCCTTTTCAATAGCCTTCATATCCGGTCTCGTATAAGGCATTTCCTTAAACGGAACCAAAGGCAAAGCTTTTACTGTAGATGTGTTTGACATAAGTCCTCCCATGAAAAGTTTTACAGAACTAAGTATATAGAAGAATAAGCCTTATGTCAATTGAAGGTTTTCCGGTGCCGCTTACCGATTATCTTAAATCTCTTCATCGTTTCCGCTTGTACCTTTTTTCGTTAGCGTCCAGTTTTTGCTCTTTGCATCGTCAAAGGCGGCTTTCAACTCGGGAGGATTGGTGAAGTCTTTGTGATTGCCTTCATTTGCACCGGTTTCTTCAGTGTAAAGTATAGCCTCCGCATCATCGCTTGACTTGCAAGCCGGTAAATCGATAAAGAGCTTTTTGAACACGTCGGCATTAAGCTGATTTGCTTGGCATTGAATATCTTTCAAAGCGGTGCAGCCTTGCACATTGAGACTGGTGAGTTGATTACTATTGCATAAAAGCTTTTCCAAAGCGGTCAAGCCTTGTATGTCAAGGCCGGTAAGCTGATTTGCTTGGCATTGAATATCTTTCAAAGCTGTGCAACCTTGCACATTAAGGCTGGTGAGCTTATTTTTACGGCATAAAAGCTTTTCCAAAGCGGTACAGCCTTGCACATTGAGGGCGACCAGTTGATTGTTGTGGCATAAAAGCTCGCTGATTTTGCCTTTAAGGGTAACGATAGTCCCCTTTGCGTGTAACTCTGCTGCCTTATCGCTTTTTAGCGTTGTCTCCTCGCAGCCTTCCACTTGAATATCAGAACCGTCCGCCGTCTTCGCTTTGACAATGATGTTGAGCTTGCCGGTATCAAGCGTGAGGATGACTTTTCCCGACGGCGGTGTAGACGGATTTTCTCCGCTGCCTCCGGGCTTATTTCCGCCCGCGTTGTTCGGGCAGGCGGTAAAGACCGGTACCAGCGTTAAAAGTGCGGCTGTGATGAGCACCGCAGCTCCCGTTTTTCTCAAGGCGAATGCCTTGTGTTTTGTTTTAAACTTTATCATATTTTAACTCCTTACAATATGTTTCCTTTTTAATTTTAATCGAATTGTCCAATTACCCAATTAATAATTATCCATCATAATATTACAATTTTAGTATATTATCCATAAAAAAGAGCTTGTACGGGTAAAAAGAACCAAAGTTACAAAAAAAGAACTTTGGTTACCTGCTGAAAAATGTACATCCGTGTACATTTTTCAGCTTCGAGTTTTTGCATACGCAAAAACTCGTGCGATGTGTTTTGGGCGGACGTTCTGTCCGCCGCTGGTTTTACGCGCCGTACAGGGTGTACGGTGATTTTGTAATGCGATGTTTTACTTCACTTTTACGATAACGGTTCAGGTTGAGAATTGTTTGTAACTGCTATGGGTGAGTTTCTCTGTTATTAAGTGTACGGTATAGCATGGTTTT
>CAJPPE010000244.1 GCA_905372345.1 uncultured Treponema sp.
CTGGAAGCGGGGTCCATCGCCAATACAAAATCTTTACCGGGTTTGTAACCGGCTTTTTTTACCGCTTCTAAAATAAGCTCAATTGCTTCGGCATCGCTTGCAACTTGCAAGACTGCCCGGGATGTGTAATAATCTGCAAATTTTTTATTAAAAACTTCTCTATCAACTTCTAAGGCTTTCGACATCTCATCAAAGATTTTTAATTCTATAAAAAGATAATCCCTTAAGGCTTTAAACGCTACTTTAAAAGCATTTATCTCTGATTCGTTTTTTTTAGCATTTTGGGCTTTTTGTAAAATAATAGGATATTCCGTTTCAATGATACCGACTTCTTTTTTTAAAATCTGCTTTTCATTCGCCGTAATCACCCCATCGGCTGATATGTTCTCGTACAGTTTTTCAATATCTGCAATAATCTTTGATTGTTGTGCATCCGAGCTTTGTAAATGAGTATGAATAGAATTTAATGCTCCGTTTTCTAACTTGCCTAAAACATTTAGACTTCCGACCGTTAAAGCTTCAGAGCTTCTATCTTTTGATTTTAAATTCATTCTTTCTTCTTTTCTCCTAATTATTTCCTTCTGCCCCATAAGGCACTAGGCATCTCTCCATTAAAAAGCTGTTCTGCTGCATAAAAAGCCTCTTTCGATCCTGAAGTAGGAAGACCTAAGCTAAGAGCGGCGGCTTCTGCATATTTACCGGCTGCTTTTTTAAAATCTCCGTCAGACAAGGCTATAGAGCCTTGTGCCGCTTTTTCAACGGTTGTATAAAGGCTTGAGCTTCCTTTATAACTTGTTTTGCCGGTTATCAATTTTTCTGCAACACCGTCTACAATACCGTTAATGATAGGTACACTGTCGGTATACTGTGTAAAAGCATAATACACTCCTTTTCTCACCTTATCGCTTGTATCGTCATCATCATCTCCAAATCCCTCGGTAATAGCTCCCACTGCAAGACCGGCTAAAGCGTAACCTGTAATTATTCCTGCGGCTCTTGCGTATTGTTTATTCTTTATTGCATTGGGTAGATCATGTCTTATATTATTATAAATAACGTTAAGAGAACTTTGGAATTGTAAAAGCATTCTCAAGGCTTCGCCTCCCTCTCTAAAAAGCGGTGCTAATTCTTCGGCCCTTCCTGAAGGTTGCGTTCTTACCAATACATCATCGGCCCATTGCGTAGCTTTCAAATCTATTTCCAAATCGGTTAAGGTCTTTTCAAGACTTGTATTAGCTTTTCGAAGCCTCCCTTCTTCTTCTCTAAAAGCCGCAAGCCAGCCCGGAGCAACACAAGCCTTGTCTATCCACTCTAAGCCTTCCATTCCTTTTTGCTGGATTTTGGTAATAGCTTTACCGCCTTTAGTCTTAGCTTCTTTTGCAAGTTCATCAACTATACCCTGCATCATATCAAAGCTTCTATCCTGCATTAATTTACTTCGTGAGTGAATAAACTCCATCATCTCCTTATTATGCACTGTCAAATCTAAGGCTGCTTTTGCATAATTTATGGAATTGACATACTGCATAAATGGAGCAGGGCTTGTTAAACCTTGCTTTATAATCCCTGACATCTTCCAGCTTAAATAAGCGGCTGCCGTATTTCCTCTCAACATTCTTAACATCTTATCCGTATCTGAATAAACTCGTCCGGCTGTCGGATCTACAATCGTGTTTATCTGCTTATCAAGGTACCTTAAAGCTTCGTTTCCGTATGCTGCTTCAAGAGTTCGTCTAAATTGTTTTGAATCATAACCTTTTATAACCCTGTTTAATTTTTGGGCATATTTATCATAAGCATAAAGCCTCTCGTTTGCTTCTACGCTTTCTAAGAATGTATTTACTGCATTCAACTTAATAGGTGATTGATTCCCCTTTCCTATATCGATACGGGCCTTAGTTTGTCCTTTTTCTATACCGTGCCTTGTGCCTGTTGCGTGCTCTCCTACAATCTTTTTTTGCACTTTTCGAGCATCTTCTTCTCCTGATACATCAAGCCTCAACATTGGAAAATAATCATCTCGTATTTCTGTAATAATATTATTTACAGTGCGGTTATGGTCTTTTAATCTTATACCTTCGGATTTGTATTCTTTTTTTAGATAATCTACAAAGTTTTTAATTCTTTCATCGCTACGGATTAATTCTTCCGCTTTTTCAAGAACTCTGCCGTATCTCATTTCAGAAAAAGAATCTAATGCTCCATAACTATTTGATTGTTTTGCAATATCTCTTTCGTCTTGCTCTGCAAAGTTTCCGTATTGGACGGCCGCTCGGCTTTTTTCGTCAAAACTGGCAAGGTAGGCACCTATTATCTCGCTTACACTTAATGTTAAATCCTTTTTATCCTTTCCTACATAAAAATTTTCAAACAACATCTTTTTCTCTAAGTCTGCAACTTTCAATCCGTTTTTTTCCATAAACTCATTAAAATGACTTAAGCGGGTGTCCATCCCAGCCTTAAACCGATTGTAACATTCTCGCTGTTCAAATTCCAATAAGTCATATAGAACGCCTCGGCTTCCGCCGTCAAGCATTTCAATAAAAGCATACGGCCTCATTGCTGCATACTTTAATTTACGCCTTAAAGCCTGTAAACCTCCTTTTTTTTTCTTTTCTGCATCGCTCCAAGTTGCGGCCTTTTCATCAAACCCTTTTTTATGTATAAAGTTTTTTATACCCATATCCCTGATTAAGTAAGCTTCAAATTTTTCTGTTGCCTTTTTAGCAGAATATTTTTGTCTGCCCTCTCTATAAGTTTTTTCTATCACCTTTGCCAAGTCTATAAGCTCATCAACAGTCCATTGACTTAAAGGCTGGTGTTTTAATTTTGCAAGCATCGTTTCAGGTAAAACGGTTGAAGCTAGTTTTTCTATTTGTTCATCCGTTAAATCTTCTGTTCTCATATCTAAAAAGTTCTTTTCTGTGCGGTTATAAAGACCTAAACTAAAAAACTTATTTCGGGCCGGTATCAGTCTTTGTGCGAGCTTTTTATCATCGGCCGTCCATTCTCCTATAGGCTTATTTTCAAGAAGATTTCTTAAAGTTTCCCAGCCTTTTTTATTTCCTAACATTCTACCTAATGTTTGCCTATATTCCTGACTTGTTGACCACAGTGCATAAGCTTCTCTTATTCTAGGATCATCTTTATCGATGGTTGCGTTTAAAGCTTTCTGTACATCTTTTTTTAAAAACATTTGAACTGCTGCTAAAGCTTCCGCTTCCTCTGCGTTACATACTTTTAAATTTACTCTTTTCATAACCGCTTTTAAAGCAACAGCTTATCAAGGTAATCGATGATAAG
>CAJPPE010000245.1 GCA_905372345.1 uncultured Treponema sp.
AGCGCTGAAGGTAATGGTACGATGAAGGAAGTATTGGGAGGCAAGGGTGCCGGTCTGGCCGAAATGACGGCTATAGGGCTTCCTGTTCCTGCCGGGTTTACTATTACGACTGAGGTTTGCGAAGAGTATTATAAAAATAACAGAAAGTATCCTGCCGAACTAAAAGCTCAAGTCGAATCTTATCTTTCAAAGTTGGAAAAAATTACCGGAAAAAAACTTGGGGACAAAAAAGATCCTTTGTTGGTTTCCGTTCGATCGGGGGCTCCCGTTTCGATGCCCGGAATGATGGAGACAATTTTGAACCTAGGCCTAAATGACCAATCCGTTCAAGGCTTGGCCGAAAAGACCGGAAATTTAAGGTTTGCTCTGGATGCTTACCGTAGGTTTATTTTGATGTACGGTTCTACGGCAATGAATATTGAACGTGAAAAATTCGATAAAATTCTTGATGATGTAAAAGAAAAAAGAACAAAAAAGCGTCTTAATCTTGCTCACTCTGCAAAAGTGTCGGATACCGATGTAAACGAACCTGAATTACAGGAAGTTATCGATAGATCTAAAAAACTTTATGAAAAAGAAATAAAAGCTCCCTTCCCCCAAGATCCTATAAAACAGCTTTGGGGTTCTATAGGAGCCGTATTCGGTTCTTGGATGTCCGATAAGGCTGTTACTTACCGAAGGGTTGAAAACATTGTAGGAATCCGCGGGACGGCTGTAAACGTTATGCAGATGGTATTCGGAAACAAAGGGGATAATTCCGGAACGGGAGTCTGCTTTACACGCGACCCGAATTCCGGTAAAAACGACTTTTACGGTGAATACCTCTTTAATGCCCAAGGCGAGGACGTTGTTGCAGGAATCAGAACTCCTATTAAGCTCGATGTTTTTGCAAAAAAAGATCCTGCCGCTTATAAAAAGCTTTGCAATGCCCGCAAAATCCTTGAAAAGCATTATAAGGATATGCAGGATATGGAATTTACCGTTGAAGAAGGTGAATTGTACATGCTCCAGTGCCGAACCGGTAAGAGACTTCCTGCAGCAGCCTTCCAGATGGCTGTAGATATGGTAGAAGAAAAACTTATAACCAAGGAAGAAGCTGTTACGCGTATTAAGGCTTCGGATATTGAAGGCGTCTTCTACAAGGCCTTGGATTATTCTAAAGCTGCCGATTTAAAATCCGCCCATCTTGTTGACGGTATTCCTGCCGTTCCGGGAGCTGCCTGCGGTATAATCTGTCTTTCGGCAGAGTCTGCGGAAGCTGCTTCAAAGGACGGTAAAAGAGCAGTTTTAGTCCGCCATGAAACAAGCCCCGAAGATGTAGGCGGTATGCACGCTGCTGAGGGTATTTTAACCGCAACCGGAGGAAAAACCAGCCATGCAGCCGTAGTTGCCAGAGGCTGGGGAAAATGCTGTATTGTAGGCTGTGAAAATTTAAGAATCGATTACGAGAAAAAAGAAGTTTCGGCCAAGGGTATTGTCTTAAAAGAAGGCGATTATATAACCTTGGACGGTTCAAAGGGCGCTGTTTACAAGGGCGAGTTACCCTTAATTACTCCTAAGCCTCCTGCAGCCTATAAAAAAATCATGGAATGGGTTGATCAGATACGAAAAATAAAGGTAAGAACAAATGCCGATACGCCCGAAGATGCCAAGATAGCCGTAGGTCATGGAGCCCAAGGTATCGGTCTTTGCCGAACCGAGCACATGTTCTTTAGCGATGAAAACAGGATACAGGCAATCCGTGAAATGATTATTGCAGAAAACAAGGAAGCAAGGGAAAAGGCTCTAAAAAAGCTTCTTCCGTATCAGACAAAGGATTTTGAGGGTATCTTTAAGGCTATGAACGGTTATCCCGTAACCATCCGCTTGATAGACCCGCCCTTGCACGAATTTGTTCCTCATGACAAAGAAGGTCAACAAAAGCTGGCCGAAAAGCTTAATATAAGTTTTGCAAGCGTAAAAAACCGTGTAGACCAGCTGACCGAAGCAAACCCGATGTTGGGACACAGGGGCTGCCGCTTGAGCATTACCTATCCTGAAATTCTTGAAATGCAGGTTACAGCCATTATAAATGCAGCCTGCACGGTTCAAAAGAAAGGAATTGCCGTTTTACCCGAAATAATGATTCCTCTTACAATCGATTCAAAAGAATTTAAAATTTTGGAAAAGAGGGTTCGAGCAGTAGCTGACGATATTATCGAGAAAAAGGCTAAGGATAAAAAGCTTAAATACATGGTCGGCACTATGATTGAAACTCCGAGAGCCGCCCTTCTTGCTGATAGAATAGCAGAACATGCAGAATTTTTCTCATTCGGTACAAATGACCTTACGCAGATGACCATAGGTATAAGTCGGGATGATGCCGGAAAATTCCTCCCTGAATATGTAGATGAAAACAAGGCCGGCGTATTTAAGGCTGACCCCTTCCAGTCATTGGATCAAGAAGGTGTTGGTATCTTGGTAGCTTCCGCTATTCAAAAGGGAAGAGGAGTCAAAAAGAACTTGGAAATAGGTGTTTGCGGTGAACACGGAGGAGACTTAAATTCGGTTAAGTTTTTCTGCAGGGCGGGAATGGACTATGTTTCAGCTTCACCCTTACGGGTTCCTATCGCAAGACTTGCCGCAGCTCAGGCTGAAGTTGAAGCTTCAAAAGCTAAGGCCGGTGTAAAAAAGCCCGCCAAGGCTGCCGCTAAAACTTCAAAGGCTTCCGAAAAAGCAAAGGCAAAAACCGCTAAAAAGCCGGCTAAAAAGCCTTCTAAAAAATAATTAATTTTGAAGTACTGCATCATTGTAATAAGCGAAGGTGCAGTACTTTAATTTAGACTTTGTAAAAATGAGCTTGATAAAAAAATTAAGAGCCTTGCGTGGGGCCGTATGTTGCGAAGATAGTGAAGCCGGTATATCTTCGGCAGTTGTAAACCTTTACAGCCGAATCTTAATGGAAAATTCCCTGTCTGAAAAAGACATAGTTTCTATACAGTTTACGGTTACCTCCGATATTAAGGCTTTAAATCCTGCGTCGGCTTTACGTAAACAAGGCTTTGCAGAAAATACGGCTCTTTTTTGTGCTTTAGAGCCTTGTATGGAAGGCAGTTTACCTAAAACTATTAGAATTTTAATTTATTATTATTCAAGGAAAAAGCCGATTCATATTTATATGGGCGGAGCCGAGGTTTTACGACCTGATTTGATAAGAACGACGGATAGTAAGTAAGCTTAAGGTAAACCTCTAAAAAACTGAAGTTTTTAGAGGTTCCTAAAAT
>CAJPPE010000246.1 GCA_905372345.1 uncultured Treponema sp.
AAGGCTATGCGGCAACCGTAGTGCTTGCAAGTGAAGGCTATCCTCTTTCTTCATCAAAACCGGTAGAATTGTCCGCTTCGGAATTGGAAGGCAGCTCTGAGGTGAGCGTAATACATGCAGGCACAGCCCTTAAAGACTCCAAAATATTCGCATCGGGCGGAAGAGTTCTTTGTATAAGCTCAAATGATAAGAGCTTACAAAAAGCTATGGATAATATCTATGCAAAAATAAAAACCATACATTTTCCCGGAGTGCAGTACAGAAAGGACATTGCAAAACGCGGACTAGAACATCTAAATAAAAAGGAAAAATAAAATGAACGAAATGAAAAATAAAAACCAAGAGCAGCCAAAGGGCAAGAGCGAAGAACTATCAAAAGATAAAAGCTCGGTATACAGCGCCTCAGGCGTGAACATTGATGCAGGAAATGAGGCCGTCCGCTTAATGAGTGCAGCGGTTAAATCAACTTTTAATAAATCCGTTCTCTCGGATGTAGGCACCTTCGGAGGTCTTTTCGGCACCGAAGAGCTTTTTAAAATGAAAAAGCCGGTCCTTGTAGGTTCTACGGACGGGGTCGGAACAAAGGTAAAAATAGCAGCCGAAGCCGGTATATACACAACAATAGGCCAAGACATAGTAAACCACTGCATTGACGACATCCTCGTTCAAGGAGCTAAGCCTCTTTTCTTTTTGGACTATGTTGCAAGCTCAAAGTTGGCCCCGCAAATGATTGCCGACATAGTAGGAGGCATGGCAAAGGCTTGTAAAGAATCGGGCTGTGCCTTAATCGGAGGCGAAACGGCGGAAATGCCGGGCGTTTATATGGAAGGAGAATTCGACATAGCCGGAACCATTGTCGGGGCCGTCGATGAAGAAAAGATTCTTCCCAAAAAAAACATAAAAGAAGGAGACCTCCTGATAGGCCTTGCCTCGGACAGTCCCCATACAAACGGATACTCATTGATTAGAACAGCCTTTAAAGGCGTAGACCTTAATACCGTCTACCCCGAATTAAAAGCACCATTACATGAGGTTCTATTAAAACCGCACCGCTCCTATCTTAATGCAATCTATCCTATCTTGCAGGAGCATCCCGAAATCGTAAAAGCCCTAGCCCACATCACAGGCGGCGGTTTTATCGAAAACATTCCGCGCGTTATTCCTGCCGGCCTCGTCATCAAGGTAAAAAAAGGCTCGTGGCCCGTACCGCCTCTTTATCCCCTGATCCAAAAATTAACCGGTGCAAGCGGGGACGAAATGTACAGGGTCTTCAATATGGGTATCGGAATGATAGCCGTAGTTTCCCCCGACATGGCCGAAAAATACCGTGAGCTTGTCGGAGAAGAATCATGGATAATCGGCAAACTGGAAAAAGCCGACAATCAAACTCAAAAGCCTGTAACAATACTAGAGTGATTTTATGGAAAAGATACAAATGACAACAAAAAAAGATAAGAAAAATTTTTCAATTGTAGGAAAATTTATTGCTGCAATGGTAATTATAGTTACCGTTTTGGTTTTATTTATTTGTACTATCATAGGAATACAAATTTATAAAATGAATGTTGCAAAATTTGACCATGTTATTCAGCAAGAATTTTCAATAATAAACCAGACCATTGATCTTTTTATGCAATCCAACAAAAAGATAGTAAGCGTGCTTGCAGAACATCCGGCATCTAAAAATGCCGATGATACTTTATTCGATTACACAGATAAAACAGGAGATGTTTTTCTTAAAGATATAGATATTAGTAAAGCAGAAAATGATCTTCAATTGCTTTTTAATCAAATCATAAAAATTTATCCCGAATTTATAGTAGCCTATTTAGGAACAAAATGGGGTACTCATACCTCTTCTATGGAATCAATACCCGGAGGTTATGATCCGCGCAAAAGGCCTTGGTATAAGCAAGCAATGGGGAACCTCGGCAAACCTATAGTAACCGAAGCCTACATCTCTACCGATTATACTCCGGTTATAACCTTTGCCCAAACAGTACAGGCTGAAAATGGAGAACAGATAGGCTGTTTTGGAGTAGATATAAATCTTACCGAACTTACAAATTTTATGAGCACTATCCGCATAGGGGATACGGGATATGCAATGCTGGTTCAAGATGACGGAATTATCTTGGCAGATCCGGCACATAAGGATTTAAATTTTAAAAATTTAAAAGATGCGGATATATCGGCTTTCTCACAGTTGGAAAATATCAAAGAAGATCCCCAAATTATAAATATGGACGGAAAAAAATGGAGGACTCAAGTATTTAAAATACAGGGACTTCCGTGGAAAATTATTATTTTTATAGACTATGAAGAAATTTTTGAAATGTTTAATAATCTGATAAGAAGAATAATAACAATAGGACTTATAATTTTAATACTGGCAACGATTTTTGTCTATTTTGTTTCATACCGAATAGTAAAACCGATACGCAAAGCCGTTGCAGCATTAAAAAATATAGCATACGGGGAAGGAGATTTAACCGTAACTCTTCCGGTTGCAGGTAATGATGAAATTACGGATTTATCCAAATATTTTAACGAAACGATTAAAAAAATTAATTTATCTGTAAAAACCGCCGGAAAAAGCAGCGAAGAAATGCAAAAAACAGGTAATACACTTGCAGCAAATATGACTGAAACAGCAAGTGCAATTTATGAAATAAGCACCAATATTGAACATGTAAAAAAACAAATTATGACACAATCCCAAAGCGTTGTTGAAATAGATTCTTCATTACAGGCTATGATGAGAACAATTGAAAAACTGGATGAACATATTGATACACAAACAAAAACTGTTGACGATTCCAATTTTTCTATAAAAGAAATGGTTTCAAATATTCAGTCGGTTACATCAATTATACAAACCAATTTTAAGACCCTTGAAGAATTAAAAAATGCTACTGGAAACGGAAAAGATATTATTGCTGAAACGGTAGAGCTTAGCAAAGCTGTAGATGAAAGCTCGGATATATTGATGGAAACAAGCGGCATCATTCAAAACATAGCCGCTCAAACAAACTTGTTATCTATGAATGCAGGAATTGAAGCCGCCCATGCAGGAGAAGCAGGAAAAGGTTTTGCCGTAGTTGCAGGCGAAATACGAAAATTAGCTGAAGAGTCAAGTAATCACGGAAAAAACATAAGCAGCACCTTAAAAG
>CAJPPE010000247.1 GCA_905372345.1 uncultured Treponema sp.
CGGGAACCTTCGGCTAGGCCGAGCGTTTTACCACGTTCGATCCCTGCATTGTATTGCACTTCAGAAATAGTTGCTATGTCGCTTTTCAGCTTCATCCTCGATTCATACAGTTTCCGCTCTTCAGGATTCAAACTGAGAACATCTATTTTCTCATTCAGCATCTGTAATACCGGAGATGTCATCGCTAACATAGCCCGCTCCTTTTTATCATCTGTTTCTATAAACCGCAACCAGTTTAGCAGCTTTTCTTGCTTTTGGGTAGTGACGGTTTGCCGTATTTTAGCTCCTTTTACCGCTGATAAGTTAAGGAAATGTATCTCTAATAAATCAGTGAGCGGCTGATGGCTCTTTTGTTCCTGTATGCTATAGGCAGAGTGTACCTCACTATTGAGTTTAAACCCTTGCGAGATTAGATTAATAGCAATGCATCGGGTAAGACTGGTATATGGCTCACCTTCTTTAAAGCCCTCAATGTACATTTTAGACCAATAAAAGAGAGTCCGGGGAATAAATTCGGCAGACCACGAGTTTTGAATCTCAATATCGATGGTCGTTCCGCCTTTTAATCGAAGCTTAACATCAAGAATACCGGTCTTATCGCTTATCGCATCTTTGCTAAGTTCCTTGTCCAGCAACTCAAGGTCGGCAATCATACCGACCGGCATATCCAGTACGCATTCAAGAAAGTCCTGCAAGCAAGCTTTATTTTCTTCCGATCCAAGCAAGAGTTTGAATAAATAATCGTTTTTGAGGGTTAATCTATAGGTGTCTTCCATTTGAGCCTCCATATCCTTTATATAAAGCACGGATGCAAAAATGGCTTGAAAACTGAGGAAAATTCTGCAATAATTTTTAATTGAGAATTAGTTAATTGCTTCGACCTCTGCTTGGGTAAGGCCGGTCATCTATTTATTTCTTTTACCGTTATCCAATTATCTTTTATGTTATTTATTTTTTCCGGCTCTCTCGGTATTTTTAAAGCTGCCGATTTATTATTTATTCCAAAGCAAGTAAAATCATTTACCGAATGCGCCGCCACGATAGAGTTTTTCGAGATTATGCCCAAGCCGCAATTCTTTTTGGGTAGCATTGTGGGCATTTACAATTCTTTCCTTTGAGCAAATATAAAAGCAATCCGGACGCAGCAGATCATTCGTAAACAGTGTTGTATTATGCGTTGTAAGAAGCACTTGGCAGTTGACTTCTTTTAGCTTTTGTACAACAAACCGTGCAAGCTCAAAATGATAAAACGCATCAAATTCATCAATACAGATAAATGAAGGACATTTTTCAGGATTTTGTACATCTTTCAACCAATAATAAACAAGTAATAACGAATACATACCGGTGGAACAAACGTCGAAAAATTCTAATTTTTTTTCTCCATGTTGAATGTATAATCTTTCCCTTCCGGCATCGTTACTGTGCCTGAGTTCCTCAGTAAAACCTGCCATACGGAAAAACTTCTGTAGATCTTCAAAATGGTGAGTTTGTATAATTCCATCTATAATACGGCCATCAGTAATAGATGTATAACCGATAAATGCCCGAGTATTTAAAGACCAAAATAAGAGCATCTTATCTACAAAATTAAAAAGCTCATAAAAAATACGGTTCTCAATAGTATCTACAAGCGAACTATTATTTTTAACCCATTTTAAAGCAGAGATTTGAAGATTCGATAAATCTTTGTTGAGTGTTTCCGCTCCTGTAAGTGAAATAATAAATTCTTTGTTAGGGTGTTCTTTATCGTATGCTATCACCGTTTTACCGTCAATAATCAATGTTTCCGAAATAAAAGAATCAATGTTCAGTTTCTTATATTGATATGTAACCTCTTTATTTTGAAAACTGAATAGATAGGTAAATTCGACGGCTTGATCGGTATTGAATATATTCTGATAATTATCATATTCGTTTTTATTTGCATACTTATCAGTTAAATTACTTACAATATCAAATAACCCTATCGCAAACGATGATTTTCCGCTCGCATTTTTACCGTACATAATAGCAGTTTTTACAATATTATCTTTTATAGCTTCAGAATGAAATTCATAATGACCGATTGCTGAAAAATCAAGCGTTACGGCTTTTTCAAAAGCTTTGAAATTTGCTACGGTAAATGATTTGAGCATAATAATAGTTTCCTTAAAATGGATTCATTTATATTATCGTCAAAACAGTAATAAACTCAATAGTGCCGTAAAAAAATTACGGATGTTTTATGGTTCTATCCTATATTGCCGCATCCTGCTAAGGGAAATTTTCCGGGTTTTCTCGGTATAAAAAAGTTCCTTAAAATTCGACAATTGAAAAAATCTTCAGATTTTGAAACTATCGAATTCCTGTGCTTTTGTAAGGCGCCAGCCTGAAAAAGCACATACAATCCGCAAGTTTGCCCTGCAAACTTGCAGTGTTTTTAAGCGGTACTATCTGTGCCGCTTAAAATAAACCTTCCTTATTTCTTCTCCTTTTCCTTGATTCATATTCTCAAAGGTGTCTTTCAAGTTCCGCAAATGCTCAGACAGCGGGATACCGGTCTGAAACGGAAAGAAAAAATGATATTTTGTTTTTGCTTCATCGTGCCAACCTGCCTGCAAAAAATATATTGACATTATAAATAAATTTGTTTACGTTATGGGAAAAGGAGCTGCTACTATGGCACAGACAAACATAAATATCCGTATGGACGCAGACTTAAAAAGACAATTTGAAGCTTTTTGTTCCGATATAGGAATGACTATGACAACGGCATTTTGTGTATTTGCAAAAGCGGCTGTTCGGAAACAAAAAATACCGTTTGAAATATCGGCATATCCGTTCTATTCTGCAAGTAATATGTGTTACCTTGAAAAGAAAATGGCAGATTATAAGGCGGGCAAGCTTCAGCTGGCAGAGCATGAACTAATAGAGGATTAAGTGTGTGCCGGACAAGATAATACAATGGGATATAGATGCTTGGAACGATTATATTTACTGGCAGACACAAGATAAGAAAACGCTTAAACGGATAAATCTTCTTATTAAAGATATCAGTCGTACTCCGTTCGAGGGGCTAGGTAAACCGGAACCATTAAAAGGTAGCTTAACAGGCTTCTGGAGCCGTAGGATCGATGAAGAAAATCGACTTGTGTATGTCGTAGAGGAAAAGGTTATTATACTGATTT
>CAJPPE010000248.1 GCA_905372345.1 uncultured Treponema sp.
ATTCATTTTTCCGTAGATATTGCGGACTATTATTTTTTGGTCTTCGTTAAAATTTTCTCCTGCAAGGTCAATTAGGCTTTGGAGGGATACAAGGCTTTCGTGTAAGGCCGTATGAAAACCTCTTGAAGTTTTAAACCAAAAATGTCCTGTACCGTCACAAAAGAGGGTTATAAAGCCCAGCTGCTTTGTAGTCTTTTTTGCTATTGTAGTTCTAAATAAAAGATTTAAGGAATTTACAAGGGTTTCCAAATCTTCTTCAATAAGATAATTTTTATTTTTGTCAAAGCGCTTTTCATCTTCGGTTTTTTCTATCTGTTCAATATTAAAATTATTTACCACATTTAAAATTAAATCCATCTTTTCGCCTGAGAGGAGCTCACTTTTATTGATTTCTATTTTTCCCCGCAAGCCCTTTAATTGCTCCAAGGCTCCGTTTTGATTTTCTTCACTGTATTTTTTGAAGACAGCCTCGGCCGTAAGTTTAAATTCTTTCCATGGAAGAATAAGATGTTTTTTACCCTTTATCTTTTTGATAAGATAGCGAGTTCCTTCGATAAGAACGCTTTCTTCTTCCGGCTTTTTCTTTTCTTCTTTTTGTTCTGCCTTGTGTTCGTCTTTTTCTTTCTTTGCTCTTTTATCCTTTCTTTCTAAAAGGGCAGGGGCAACCTCTTCGATTATCTTTTTTGAAAGAGGAGAAACCGACATGGCATACATGCGCGAAGTTCTGACAATTTCGCCTGCAACTATAAACTGTTCTTTTTCCTTGTACATGCAGGAGCCGGGGTGGATAAAAATCTTTTCTGTTGTGAGGGAGCGGTAAGAGTCCCTTCCCTGAGCCGAGCATACAAACTGAATCATTCCCTTGGCTATAGCCGTAAGGTAGTGTTCCATTTTTCCGCCCGAAAGAATCGGAACGCCCATATCCGAAACTATGAGTTCAAGCTGTTCTTTTATGTTGGCTATTTCGGCCATTACTCTGTCATCGAGATAGTGGATTTTACAAAACCTTTCTTTATCGAGGGCTTGAGAGTACATTCTAAAAACCTTTAAGAATGAGGCAAAATCTCCGAGGGGTTCATCAAAAAGGGCGTGAGCCTTGCGGGCTTCAATTTCTTCGCCTTCAGGGAAGATGACGGGGCTCCTTGCCGATAAAAAAGCCGCAGCTATTAAAACTTCTTCTACAAGGTCGGGGTATCTTGTAATTGCTTCAACTATGATTCGGGATTGCCTTGGAGCCAAAGGGAAAAGACACATCATCTTTCCTATGCTGCTTAAACAGCGGTCGCTTTCTAGGGCATCGAGCATGTTTAGGGTGTCTATGGCTCCTATTATGCCTTTTTTACCCGGAGGCGAAATAAAGTCGAAATTTTCAAAGTCTAGAATTCCCAGTTCCGCCATACGCATAACAACCTCGGATAGGTCGGTACGGTAGATTTCTTCGAGGGTATAAAGCTGCCTTGTTTCAAAGTCCTTGCGTGTGTAAAGACGGTAGCATACGCCTTCCTGAGTTCTTCCGGCTCTGCCTCGTCTTTGATTACATGAGGCCTTAGATATGAGAGTTTCATCCAAACTTGAGGTAAAGGTAAACGGATTATAAAAGTTAAGTTTAGCAAGCCCCGAGTCTATAACGGCAGCAATGTCGTTTATCGTTATGGAGGTTTCAGCTATGTTTGTCGATATAACAATCTTCTTTTTTCCGAAGGGCGGGGATTTAAAAACTCTTTCTTGTTCTTCTTTGCTTAAACGGCCGTAAAGGGGGAGGATAAAAAGTTTTCTGTACCACGGTTCTTTTGAAAGTCTTTCAATGCAGTCCTTGATGGCTCTTTCCCCCGGAAGAAAAACCAGAATGGCACCGCTCCGTCCTTCACTTAAAATGCGTCCTACAATCGAGGCTATTTTGTCCATCAAGGCCGTTTCCGCTTCTTGGGTATCGGTAGAAGCCTTAACCGCAGGGGGGTCAAAGATCAGGGTAATGGGGTAGGTGATGGCATCTATTTTGATTACGGGGCATCCGTCAAAGTACATCGAAAATAGATCTGTATTTATTGTGGCCGACGAAATTATAACCTTAAAATCTTTTCGTTCCGTTATTATCCGTTTTAAAAGTCCCAAGATAAAATCTATGTTTAAACTCCGCTCATGAGCCTCATCGACCAAGATTACGGAATACTTGCTGAGCCATGGATCAAGTTTCAGTTCCTGTAAAAGAATGCCGTCGGTCATTATTTTTATTTTCGTATCGTTTGAAGTCTTATCTTCAAACCTCATCTTATATCCGACAAGTCCGGGCATCGGCTCTTTAAGCTGTTTAGAAATAAATTCGCTCACCGAAAGGGCTGCAATACGCCTCGGCTGGGTAACGCCTATCATGCCTGAACGGCTGTAGCCTGCTTCATGTAAAATAACCGGCAGCTGGGTAGTCTTGCCTGAACCCGTAGGGCTTTCTACAACGATTACCTGATTGTGCTCAAGCATTTCCAATATTCTGTCTTTTTGTTCGTATACCGGTAGATTTTTATATTTCATATATTGAGCATTATAGCTTATTTTGTATGAGGCTTCAAGTATGGGGGAATAGACTTGACAATATATTTTCAATTCGCTAGACTCCTTACAAGGATATTTTGTATGATCATGACACCACATAAATCGTTTATTTCGTACTTTAAAAAATTTCTATTTAGGCATAAAATACTTTTTGCGAGTTTATGTTTATTCTTTTTTTCTCATATTGGGCTTACTTTATACATACCTCAGCTTTTTCAAAAGTTTATAGACGGAGTTTCAGGCGGACTTGGGACAAAAAGCATTTTAGTAATTGCTCTTTTTTACTTGGCATTTGTTTTTTTTGTAGAGGTATTAAATACTTTCCGCAATTTTTTTATGCAAAAGCTTTCTTGGAGATTAACTAAAGCGCTGCGTTCCGATATGCTAAAAAATCTTTTGCAATTGGACATGGGGTTTTATCATTATAATCCTATCGGCGAATTGGTAGAATGTGTTGAAGGCGATGTGTTAATTCTTTCAAATAATATTTCTACTTTTGCACTTGATATAATTTCGAATATTATTATTCTTTTGGGAATTTTAATAATTGTTTTTTTTAATTCCGTTCTATTAGGATGTATTTTTGT
>CAJPPE010000249.1 GCA_905372345.1 uncultured Treponema sp.
TTAAAAAATGCAAACTACAGTGAAAATTTAAAAATAGTAAATGCTTCATCTCAAGTATGTATGTGTAAAATTTTAAAACAAAACGATATTTTTATTTTGCCTTCATACTATGAAGCCTTAGGTCTTGTCGCCGTTGAAGCCTTAGCCTGCGGTCTTTTTACGGTTACCACAGAAATTGAAGGACTTATAAACCTCCTCGGCGAAAAAATCAACACAAGCGGCATTATCGAATTTGTCAAACTTCCACGCATTTACGATGTGGACAAGGCATACGAAGAAGATAAACCCGCCTTTGTCGAAGCCCTTGCCGAAAAAATCATGCTTCAAATGGAAAGATTTAAATCCCAAAAAGATTTTTATTCCCCTGTCGCAGAAGAAATAAAAAAACATTCTTGGGAAAGCATCATAGATAGGATTGAAGAGGAGATATCGGGTATTTAATTTTCATCAGCAAAATATTTCTTTTACCTTTTCTTTAAATTTATTTCCGCGGTCGAATTCGTTTTTAAACAGGCCGAAAGAGGCTGCACCCGGCGATAGAATTACGACATCGCTTTTTTCTGCATTTTCTTTTAACGAAAGCAAAAGAGAATCCAAGCTGTCAAAGGGGCCATTATATTCAATAGACTTTTCTTTAAGGAGAGGAATTAAAAGGTCTGTTCCCGTTCCTGCAAGAAGATATAGGCTTTTGGCAAGATTCGCTTTTTCGGCAAGCGGAATAAAATTTAAGCTTTTATTTGTTCCGCCGCAAATTAAGACGGGAGGCTTATCAAAGGCTTCTAAGGCAGCAGCAGATGCTTCGGGAATTGTAGCGGCCGTATCATTATAAAATTTTATTCCGTTTGTTTCATAAAAGAATTCCAATCGATGTTCAATCCCCGAATACTCGTCCATAAATTTACGGATAAATTCGGATTGCTCTTTGATGTTATTGTCTTTTAAGATGTCGTTGTCTTTTAAATTTTCAGGCTTATGAATTTTTTGATAAAGCAGAAGAGCAAGCCCTGCATTCAAGACATTTTGTTTAAGTTTAAGCCCGGGAACTTTTGCATCCTTTGAAAGTAAAAGCCCTTCTTCATCACTTAAATTGCAAAGGCCTTCTTGGTTCTTATTAAAAAAAACACCTCGATATTCTTTAGCCGGTTTTTTTTCACTGTACCAAAAAACATTTGCTCTTGTTTCTTCTGCAAAAATTTTCCCCCAGCCGTCATCAAAATTACAGATTAGATAATCCGCCTCATCCATATTTTCATAGATTATTTTTTTATCGGCAACATATTTTTCCATTGTGCCGTACCAGTTTAAGTGGTCGGGCATTATGGGCGTAATAATCGCAATCTTAGGTTTAAGCAGTTTTTTATTTTTTAAATCGGCAAGCTGCCAACTGGAAAGCTCCAGAACCACAGGCGTATCGCAAGAAGTTTCTTCAAAAAAACTTAAAGGGCTGACCGTAATATTCCCGCCCAAAAAAGCATTGTATCCTAACTTTTTAAGTCCGTAATAAAGAGCACTTACCGTAGAGGACTTGCCCTTGCTTCCCGTTACCGCCAAAATCGGCGCTTTTGAAAGAGAAAGAAAAACCGAAACATCCGACTCTATTTGTTTTGCGGCTTCTAAAAAAATATTTCCTTCAAGTTTTACGCCGGGATTTTTGATAACAAGATCGGCTTCTCTAAAATCCTCTATTCTGTGTTCACCCAACACAAATCGAATATTCTTAAAAGCGGAAAGTTTTTCGATTGATGGTCTTAATTCTTCCGAAGTTTTTAAATCGGTTACCGTAACCTCGGCTCCATACCGGGCAAAAAATTGGGCAGTCGCAAGCCCTCCCCCATTTAGTCCAAGCCCCATAACGGTTACTTTTTTATTTTTGATATTCTCTAAGCTTATTTGCATAGCACCATTATAACAAAAAATTTTAGGAAGCACCAGATGAGGAGGAATTAAAAACACCTGTATATTTCCGTTAAAATATTTTATCCGTTAAAAGCTTTTTTCAAGTAAATCAAGTTTTAGTGTTGTTTCTCCTACGAGAAAATTTACTCCTACGCCTGCTCTTACGTATTCTGCATCAAAGAAACCGTTAGTACTTTCAACCTTGACATTTTTCCTCATCTTTTGTATAGTTTTTAAGGTGGGTTTTATCATAGGAGCCGTTTTATGAAAAAAAAATTATCGATACTTTTTTTTATCTTTATACTGATTTTTTATCTGTCATCTCAAGATTACTATATGGATGATTTTAAGGATTTTACCTTTGAAATACCTGATGGTTGGGAAACAATGGCCTATCCCGGGCTGAAATATAAGATAATACACGGTGATTCGGTAAAGGGACAAAATCAAAATATGATTTTCGTTTCCGGAGAAGTTTCAGGTTCAATGGAGGAAGTTGTTAACGAGTATTTATCCCGTCAAAAGAATCCTGATGACCCGGCTTCAAATTATACAGTAATAACGCAAGAAAAATTTGAAAATAATTATAATTTGGAATCACGAAAAATAGTTATTGAACTTCCTGAAGAGAGAGGCGTTGTCAAACATTATTTTTATTTGTTTAAGCACAACAGCATTCTTTATGTATGTGCGGCTACCCTATCCCATGATATTGAACCTGAAATTGTAGAAATGCTCGATGCCTCTATGAAAACATTTCAGGTGCTTGATAAAAAAGAAGAAGAGTAATTTAGTTTTCTTTCATGGAAAAAAAAGCAAAAAAAGCGAAACTTATTTTTGTTCTCTTTATAATTTTACTTTGGATAGTTGTAATTTTAAAACTATATCCAATAATAAAGGAATTTAAAGAAGCTAAAGAAAGTGAAGGTAAGCACGATGTAACCGTAAAAGCAAAACCGAAAAAGGAAAACACAAGAGAGGAGATTTTTTTTAAAAAATATGCTGAAAGTTTATACTCGGAATATTATGATATTCCGGATGTTTCCGTTTATGATTATATACCTGATGACGAAACCTATGGTTCAAATGAAAAATTCTATTTTGTTGTAATAGAAAAAAAGTTAAAGTTTAATTCGGTTTATCAGCTTCCCTTTGTTGCCGGAATGAAAAAAGCTGTTGAATATTTTAAAAATAATAAAAAAGCTTTGAATCAATATAACAAAAGAAC
>CAJPPE010000250.1 GCA_905372345.1 uncultured Treponema sp.
TTTGCAATTTATTCATAATGCCATTATGCTTAACGATGATGCTTTAATTTTAAAAACAGGAAACTGGGAGCCTCAAAATAAAAAGAGGCTTGAAAAACTGATACGCGAAAAGGCCTTTAACGGGAATTATGCCGTTTTTGACTGGGATTTTACTTCAATTTTTTATGACACACAGGATAATCTTTTTGTATACCAGATTGAAAATCTTTGTTTTAATTTAAACCCTGAAGAATTTAATCAAACCATAAGGGCGGGAATTCCTCAAGATGAGATTTTGCCCCATACAATAAACCTTGAAGGAAGAGCCTTAACTGCCGGAGAGCTTTCGGACGATTTAAACGAACGTTACGAGTTTCTATATAAAAATTATTTGAATCTTGGCGGAAAAATGAGCCTTGCAGAAATTACATCGACCGAAGAGTTTATAGATTTTAAGGCTAAGATGCTCGTTTTAATGCGGGGAGCCGCATTCCTTTGCGGTGTGGATATCGGCCAATCCGTAAGCACCGGTATGACGATAGAAGAGCTTTCGGCCCTTACCGAAACGGCAATAGACCAAGGCCTAAAAGACGAAATAAAAACTTATAAAATACGCTCCTCATCGATTTTAAAAGGAAGAGCCGGAGAAGTAGAAGGCGGCTATAGAAAGGGCTTGCGTGTTCAAGAAGAAATGCAAGACCTGTTTTCGGCTTTAAGGAAAAACGGAATCGAAGTCTATATTTGCTCGGCCTCCCAAGAAGACAATGTCCGTGTTTTTGCCTCCAACCCAAAATACGGATATAAGCTGGAGAGCAAAAACGTTTTCGGAAGAAGAAGACTCCTTGATAAAAATAAAAAGCTTACAGTTATAGACGACAGCTCGATTCCTGCAACAAGAAAAGAAGGAAAGGCAGAAGCAATAAAAAAAGTCCTTGCCCCAAAACACCAAAACAAAGCACCGGTTTTAATAGCAGGCGACGGGGACGGCGATTTTTACATGATGGATGCTTTTAAAGACGAGGCCTTAATCCTAATCTTTAACAGAAGCCCCAAAAAAGAGGCTAAAATATATCCCCTTTTAATGAGCGGAATTAAAGAAAGAGAAAATCCCGAAACGGGTATAATTGTTCAGCACAGAAATAACGAAAAAGGATGTTTTATCTCAAAGGTTCCGGAAGAAGAAAAACTGCTGGACAGCCTGCCTGAAAAGTAAAGAAAGATAGAGTATACCCATTATAACTTTCATATACAATTTCTCCTGCCCAATATTTTCTTCGTCTTTTACCTTTCATTTCTTGCGGCGTCTTCTCTTGATTTTTGTTTATAAAATATGTATTATCTTTATGATGAAAATAGAAAAAGATACAACAGTCAGTTTGGAATACACACTGAAAGATGCTAACGGCGAAGTCCTTGACTCGTCCGATGTAATGGGTCCATTGGAGTACATCCACGGATATAATATGATTATTTCAGGCTTGGAAAAAGCCCTTGAAGGCAAAGAAGAAGGAGCCGAGTTTAAGCAAGTTGTTCCTCCTGAAGAAGCCTACGGCGAAGTCTTTGACGACATGATAGTAGAAACAACCAGAGCTCAGTTCCCTGAGGGTGTAGAACTTGAAGTCGGTATGGACTTTGAAGCAGGCGAAGGTCATCACGCCCGAATTGTAAGAATTACAAAAATAGACGGCGACAAGATTACCATAGATGCAAATCATCCGCTGGCAGGAGAAACCCTCCACTTTGATGTAAAAGTCTTATCGGTAAAAAAGACCACCGAAGAAGAATTACAGGCTTTGATGCAGCAAATGTCCGGAGGCTGCGGATGCGGGTGCGGTCATGAATATGACGAAAACGCTTGCGGCTGCGGATGCTCGGGTTGTCATTAAAAGCAAAAAAGGCGGATTCCCTTATTCCATTGTTCGGAGGATTTTGTTTTTTCCTTTCGGCAATCGAAATAATGATACCCAAGCCGGTTCCTTTTTTTAGAATCGGCTTGGCCAATCTGCCCATAATTTTAGGCATAGACCTCTTCTCTTTTCCGGCCTTTGTACTTCTTTTAGTTATAAAGGTTTTAGGCCAAGCCCTTATTTCGGGAACTCTTTTTTCTTATATCATTCTTTTTTCTGCAATCGGAACATTTTCCTCCGGTCTTTTAATGTATGCCATGAGAAAAATTCCGCGAAAAACAATTTCTTTTATGGGGATAAGTTTGGCAGGAGCCTTTGTTTCAAACAGCCTGCAATTTCTTTTAGCAGTCTTACTCATGTTCGGAAAATCGGCTGTCTACGTAATTCCGCCCATGTTTTCTTTAGGCACCTTAACGGCCTTATTTTTAGGCTGGTTTGCATCCGAATTTGAAATACAATCCGTCTGGTATCAAAGAGTAAAGGCCGAAAGATTCGATTTTATTTCTGAAACGGACAATTCTCAAACCTCAAAGCAAAGTAATGGTAAAAACAGCTCCGAAAAAACAAACCGCACCCTAAGGGACAGGTATCTTAGAATAGGTTCGGGTATAAGCCTTTTTTTAATCTTACTCTTTGTGCCTTTTTTACCGGTACAAGCCCTTGTTTTGGGAGCAGCCATGATTCTTTGTGCAGCCGACAGACAAAAACTTAATTTTTTAAATTTAATCTTTATGTTTACGGCAATTACCGTTTTCAACCTTTTCCCACCCATGGGAAAGATAATTTTTAGCATAGGAAGCATAGATATAACTCATCAAGCCCTACTACGCGGATTTGAAAAAGCTATTGTGTTGATAGGAATGATATATATATCGAAATGGATGCTAAAAGCAAAGATGAATTTTAAAAGCCGAATAGGAAAATCAATACAGGAAGCTTTCTGTGTCTTTTACAAATTATTATCGGTAAAACACGAAATCAAACCAAAAATGATAATTCCCACCATAGATTCGGTTCTTTTAAGTATAAACAGACTTTAAGGCAGCCAAGCTCAATAGATTTTCTCTGTAATAGCCCGCCTTTGTGTGCCTACAATTTTTATGTTTTTTTTAAAAAAAGTATTGACATAAATTTTAAAAATCTATATAATATCCAAGTCTTGCGGATGTCGTATAACGGCTATTACCCCAGCCTTCCAAGCTGGAGACGTGGGTTCGACTCCCATCATCCGCTTAT
>CAJPPE010000251.1 GCA_905372345.1 uncultured Treponema sp.
CTAGTTTTCTTCTTTCCGAGCGGAGGCGTTTTTGTTCCTCGTAGGATAGGTTGGCAGAAGTCTTTGAAGTTTCGGCAGTATCGGTTTTTCTTATAGCCCCGTTTTTATCTTCGGCCTCCTCTTGTTCGATCCGATAAAGATAATAATCGTATGTTCCCGGAAAATTTCTGATCCTTGATGGTTTTAAGCCTTCTTCGTCAGCTTTGAGCTCCAACACCCTTGTAGCAAGGTCCTGTATAAAGCCCTTATCGTGAGATACAAATACTATGGTTCCGTCAAATCGTTTTAAGGCATCTAAGAGCACATCCTTTGAATGCAGGTCTAAATGGTTTGTGGGCTCATCCAAGATTAAAAGGTTCAAGGGCTTTAAAAGAAGAAGGAGGAGGGCAAGCCTCGATTTTTCTCCTCCCGATAGGACAGAAAGGCTTTTATAAATGTCGTCTCCTCGGAATAAAAAGGCTGCAAGCATATCATAAAGCTTAGGAACAAGATCGGTAGGAGCCGAGCGTTCAAGGAGTTCTATTATGCTTTCGCTCCCTGTAATGGTCTCGGATTCATCTTGAGAAAAATAGCCCATTTTAACTCCGGAACCTTCTTTTAAGTTCCCTGTAAAGTTTTTATCCTCTCCTGCAAGGATACGCAGAAGGGTTGATTTTCCTGCTCCGTTTTTTCCTGCCAAAACAAGGTGTTCGCCCTTTTCGACTGTTAAATCCAAATTTTCGATTACTCTGTGAACTCCGCCGGTTTGACCGGAAGCCGGGCAGGAAACCATGTTATACGCCTTGCTTATTCCTTCTGCCTGTAGGACTATTTTACCCGAATGGGGGGCAGGAGGAAAGCTAAAGCGGATTTTTTTTAGATGTTCGGGAAGCTCTATTCTTTCCATTTTTTCGAGCCGCCTTATTCTGTCCTGCACCAAGGCTGCACGGCTTTCCGTATACCTGAATTTACGGATAAAGTCTTCGGTTTTGGCTATTTCTTCCTGCTGCTGCTCATAGGCCTTTATAAGGCCTTCAACTTCGATAGTCCTTATCCTCTCATAATCGCTGTAGGTTCCCTTATATTTTTTTAGGGTTCCTTTAAAAAGCTCGTAAGTTTCGGTTACAGTTTGATCCAAAAAGTAGCGGTCATGGCTTACAAGCAAAAAGCCTCCCTTAAATTTTTTTAGCCAAAGCTCAAGCCAAGATCGGGCTTCAATATCGAGGTAGTTTGTGGGTTCGTCAAGAACAATTATGTCGGCATTTTGTAAAAGAACCTTTGCAAGAGCTATACGCATTTGCCAGCCGCCTGAAAATTCTTCCGTGTTCTTATTAAAATCCGCTGAAGAAAAGCCCAAGCCTCGTAAGGTTTCGTCAATAAGCCCCTTTTTTGAATTCCAGCCGGAATTTTCAAGCCTTGTCTGCAAGACATGATAATCGTTTGCCAAGACGAGGAGTTTTTGTTCATCTTTTTCTGTTTTCATCTTTTCGCCTGTCTCGTCCATGGCCTTGATAATATCGTAGCCGTAGGCAAAGGCTGTTTCGGCCTCTTCTGCCAAGGTCTTCCCCTTGTGGACAATGCCGGATTGAGGCAGGTACGCTATTGACGTATCTTTTTCTGAGGCTATATCCCCTGAATCGGCTTTTATTTGACCTGCAACAATCTTCATTAAGGTAGACTTACCGCAGCCGTTTGCTCCGGTAAGGGCAGCCTTTGTTCCGGCTGTTAAGATGAGGGTTATATCCTTTAAAATATCTCTGTCCCCAAAGGCAAGAGAAATCTTTGAAAGCTGAATAAAGGGCATGGCTCTATTTTGCTGCAAAGAATAAGATTACAGGATCTAAACTACGGCGTGTTACAAGATTATCCTGTATGCTTGAAGCCTCTACTGCTTCAAGGCGGATCCCTTTGGAGGAAATACTGTACATAAATACAACCGGCTCAGATGTTTTTTCAAATTTAAAACTTAAAACACCATCATAGTCGCCTGAAAGTTTTTTGTCCAAGAAATATTTTAAACTAACCTTGCCCGAAGAACCTGTTCCCGAAGGTATAATTGAAGGGGTTATAAGGCTATATCCGCTCCAAATAAATTGCCCGTCAGGCAGTATTTTCAAAGAACCGAAATTCTCCGATGTAAATTCGGATGAAGTTTCGGCAATTTTTTCTATTACAGCCTCTCTTCTTTTTATTTCGTTATTGATAATATTTTCAGGTGAGGCATTTAGGGTGATAAAGTTTTCCTGCCTGAGTTTTCCGTTCGTATCTGAAAATTCAAGAGTGATAATATCCTCACCTCTTATCTGCATTGAAAGGTTGGATCCTTCAAAAAGGTATTTGCTTCCGATTTTGATAATCTTTGTGTATGGAAAAGAAATCCTTGTGTTTTGAAGCTCGACTCTTGCAATACCTGAACGCAAACCGGGAAAAAAGCCCCAAGTAAGGCTCATTTTATCGAGATCAACCTGCCTGTTGTTTATCATCTTTCTGTAATGTTCGGGATACCAGAATTCATTTAGAACCGCTTCAAGCTCTGCATCTTTTTCTTGGGCTAAATTCGTGTTTTCGGAGGATTCGCTTTCTCTTTCATCATAGATGGTTAGATTATATGAAAAGCACCAGCCCCTTACTCCGTCCTCGGTTATAACCTCATACCACTGGCCGTCCATGGGTTTTCCGCCCTTTAAAACGGGAACCCCTTCTCCGAACCAAAGAATTTTTACAAGTTGTCCTAATTTTAGGCGGTAAACCTGATTTGAGGTATTGTCGGGGGTTGAGCGCATCGGAAGACCGTCCAACTTAACCCTTGCATAAGCGTGTTTATGCTCGCTTAACCTTGTCTGAAACCTAACCGCATCTTTTTTGGATTCAAAAAATGTAAGCTGCCAAAGCGGTATTTCAATCCTGACTGCCGTTTTTTCGTTGAGGCCTACAATGTAAACCTTTTCAATATTCGATTTGACATAAACAGGAACTATATCTCCCGCTGTAAGGTTGTATTCGGGAATTGACCAGTTTACTACGCCGTACCCCATCTTTTTTGAACAAGAACTAAAAAAAAGAGTTGACGATGCAGCAAATACTATAATAAGAATAAACAGCTTTCGTTTTTGAAAAAAATTATTCATGCAAATACCTCA
>CAJPPE010000252.1 GCA_905372345.1 uncultured Treponema sp.
TCGGCGTTATAAAAAGTGCAGACCAATATCTCCGCTTTGCATTTTTAACCGGAGTCACAAAATTCAGTAAGGTCAGCATATTCAGCGATTTAAATAACTTACGGGATTTAAGTTTATTGTCGGATTACTCTGCTGTCTGCGGTATCTCGCAAGAAGAGCTTGAAGCCGATTTTCAGCCTGAGATTGAAGCCCTCGCAGAAAATAATAGCTTGACTTATGAAGAAGCTTTTACAAAATTAAAACAAAGATATGACGGCTACCTTTTTGCCAGAAAGGGAAAGGCAATGTATAATCCTTTCAGTCTTTTAAATGTTTTTGCTTCCCGAGAATTTTCAAGCTACTGGTTTGCAACCGGCACACCTACTTTTTTAGTCGAATACTTAAAAAAAGCCTATTACAATATTCCCGACCTTGACGGAAATGTAAAGATGAATGAGTCCGGTCTGGAAGCCTACCGAGCCGATACAATAAATCCCTTACCCATTCTTTTTCAATCGGGGTATTTGACGATTAAAGATTATAACGATTTTTCAAGACTGTACCGATTAGGTTTTCCGAATGATGAAGTGCGTTACGGCTTTTTGGATAACTTGCTTCCGGCTTACACACCGATAAGAACAGATAAAACAGGACTTTCGATTTGGGAATTTTATGAGCAAATTGAAGCCGGAGATGTAGACGGCTTTATGCAAAAGATGAAGGGAATAATTTCAGGAATACCATACGATAACTTAACCGAAAAAGATTTAGCTTTGCGTGAACAAAACTATCAGACAGCAGTTTATCTTGTGTTCGCATTGATGAACCAGTTTGTGCATACGGAAGTTCATTGCGCAACCGGACGGGCTGATTGTGTTGTTGAATTTAAAGATAAGGTTTATATATTTGAATTTAAACTTACTTCAAACGAAACGGCAGAAAATGCCGTAAAACAAATCAAAGAGAAAGGCTATACAGACAAGTATTCAGGCAGCGGTAAAAAAATTATAGCAATCGGTTCAAGTTTTGACGAAGAAAAAAGGACTATTGCAGACTGGGTAATTGACAAGTAAAATTTGAAAATTGACATAATCTTATTTTTTCATTATAATGAGCCCTATGTTAAATCCTGAAAATATACGTAATTTTTGTATTGTAGCTCACATAGACCACGGTAAGTCTACATTGTCCGATAGGCTTATTGAAAAGACTAAAATAATAGATGAGCGCTATCACCGCAATCAGATGACCGATGATATGGATATAGAGCGGGAGCGGGGCATTACCATAAAAAGCCATGCCGTCCGAATTCCTTATACGGCTAAGGACGGCAAAAATTATGTTTTAAACTTTGTAGATACTCCCGGGCATGTAGACTTTTCCTATGAGGTTTCTCGTGCCATTGCCTCTTGCGAGGGAGCCATCTTAATAATTGATGCCACTCAGGGCGTTGAGTCCCAAACCCTTTCAAATATGTATCTTGCCCTTGAGCATGATTTGGAAATTCTCCCCGTCATAAACAAAATAGATTTACCTGCGGCTGATATAGATGCTGCAAAACATCAGATAGACCATGATCTGGGACTTGACTCCGATGCGGCTGTGGCCGTTTCTGCAAAGACAGGCGAAAATATCGATGCCCTTTTTGAAGCGATTATAACAACATTTCCTCCGCCAAAGGGTTCAAAGGATAATCCATTACAGGCTCTTATCTTCGACTGTCACTACGACCCTTATCGGGGAGTTGTAGTCCATGTGCGTGTTTTTGAAGGAATGATAAAACCCGGAATGACTATCCGCTTTATGAATACCGGCGGCGAATACAAGGTCGAAGAAACGGGAACATTTGTCCTCGATCTTGTAAAGCAGGATTCATTGCAGGCAGGAGAAGTAGGCTATATAATTGCAGGTATTAAAACCGTTTCGGATGTAGGTGTAGGAGATACCATCACCGATGCCGCGGCTCCGTGCAAGGCCCCCTTATCCGGTTTTAAAGAAGTAAAGCCCGTAGTTTTTTCTTCCGTCTATCCTACTGATACAAACGATTATGAGGAACTCCGCGAATCTTTTGAAAAATTAAAGCTGAACGATGCAAGTTTGACATGGGAAAAGGACTCTTCCCTTGCTCTCGGGCACGGTTTTAGGTGCGGCTTTTTAGGACTTCTTCATCTTGAAATAGTACAAGAAAGGTTGGAAAGAGAATTCGATCAGTCGGTTATTTTTACGGCTCCCTCGGTACGCTATAAACTTACCATGCGTACAGGAGAAGAAATTATTTGCGATAACCCTGCTGATTATCCCGACGAGGGTCTTATAGCTTCGGCTGAAGAGCCTTATATAAAGGCAACGCTTATAACGCCTACAAATTATCTCGGAAATGTTATGTCCCTCTGTATGGAAAAGAGGGGAGTGCAGACCAATATGACTTATTTGGATGAAAAAAGGGTTGAGATGACCTACGAGATGCCCTTAGCCGAAGTCTTATTTGATTTTTATGACAGGCTTAAAAGCATAAGCCGCGGTTATGCTTCCTTTGATTACGAGGTTATAGAAACCCGTCCTACCGATTTGGCAAAGATAGATATTTTAATTAACGGAAAGCCCGTTGATGCCCTTGCCCAGCTTGCCTATAAACCGAGTGCTTACGACAAGGCCCGTCTTGTCTGTGAAAAACTTAAAGACGAAATTCCGCGTCAACAGTTTAAGATACCGATTCAAGGAGCTATCGGAAGTCAGATAATAGCCAGAGAAACGATTTCAGCCTTGCGTAAGGACGTTCTTGCCAAATGCTATGGAGGCGACATCACCCGAAAGCGTAAACTTCTCGAAAAGCAAAAGGAAGGAAAAAAGCGCATGAAGATGATAGGCGATGTAGAGCTCCCGCAGTCCGCATTTTTAGCAGTATTGAAGACTAAGGAGGATTAAAACTATTAGTGGAGGGGCTACAGCCTGCGCAGCTTTTCAAGTCTACCCCACGTTCATAGCAGGGGCTGAAAATGTGTAACGGATAATTAGTAATTCCAAATTACCAATTAAAAAAATATAATTATTTTTAAATTGCCGTATTGAACTTTTAGGGCTTTTTGGGTATAATCCCTTCCTGTTGATCCGTTAGCTCAGTTGGATAGAGCGGCTGC
>CAJPPE010000253.1 GCA_905372345.1 uncultured Treponema sp.
GTTTAATGACTTTTTTAAACCAAATTGCGAACATATCTTGACACTATCAAATTTTGAAATCATATCCGCCAAACTATTCAGCGTAACTTCAATACTGACATTTCCCACGTGTTCATTTTGATATGAATGTACACTGCGAGACAAGCACACAACAATATCGCCGACTGTAGACAAATATGCATTTGTAATAATCCGATTCCCGATATTTTCTGAAGCTGCAACATACCAGCCACGTTTACGCGGATCATAACCTGCAGACATTTCACCGTCAAAGTTTGTTGCATAGCCACCCCATTTTGTCCCGAGATATACTTCAACATATTCCGGAAAGGAAGAATAAATCTCTTTAAATAATGAAACCAGTCTTTGTTCGGTTTCGCTTTTAATTGTTTCGCTTGCCTTAATGTTTTCCGTCTCAAGCACATACGAATGAATTGACGCATCCGCTTCACGACAATACCGATGTTCGGAAAGCATTTTCAGCATGTTTGAAGTGTTGTCGAAAAATATATTGATTCCGTTTTCAACAAGCTTCATATCACGTACAATACTTTTATGAAAATGTGCTATATTCGATTTCCTAACTTGGTAACCGATAATCACGGACACCAATAGCACAAGGGCAATAATAATTGCTGTGAAAACTAAAACGAGTTTTCTTCGAATTGAGAAATGAATACCTTTAACCGAAAATTGCTCTCCCCTATTCGGTTCTCTTTTGTTTATTTCAGAAGAAGGCACAACTTGCAAATCTTTGTTACTCATATCAAATATACCTCTATTTAAGCTGATTATGGAGGTCAGTTTATACTTATACTAAAAATATTTCAATGATAGTGTTTTTCCCTCCATGGACGGCAAGCGGTTATATGCATATGAGTTTTAGGCGGTACGTACACCGCCTAAAACTTGAAGCTCAAAATCGGACAAGAATGTCCGTTCTGATACGTGAATACAGCATAAGACGACAACGCAGATACCCGCCTATCCACAAAAGATTATATCTTAAACTTTCCGATCTCTTTAGAGAGGTTTTCAATACTCTCTTTATTCTTTTGGCTTATTGCGTTTACTTCTTGCACAGCATTGCTGATCTGTGTAGCACCTGCTGCCATCTCGTTCATGCTATCTGTGATTACACGAGTAAGCCCGTCGAGTTTTTGCATTTCTTGGGCAACGTTTTCACCGCCCTTGAGCATTTCCGCCGAGCCATCGTTTACTTGATTTGTTACCATGTTGATGTCGCGGATAGCCGACAAGACCTCCTTGCTGCCGTTTTCTTGTTCACGCATAGCGTTCATTAGGTTTTGGCTCATCGTTTTAACTTGCTCGGAAAGGGCAAAGATAGCATTAAACTTTTCTTCTGCGGTTTTTGCGGAAGCGGAAAGAGTTTCTATCTCACCCGATAGTACTTTAAGTGTCTCGGTAATTGTTTTCCCCTGACTACTAGACTCTTCTGCAAGCTTGCGGATTTCGTCGGCAACAACGGCAAAACCTTTTCCTGCCTCGCCTGCGTGAGCAGCTTCGATTGCGGCGTTCATTGCCAAAAGGTTAGTCTGCGAGGCGATGTGCTGAATAACACTTGAAGCCTCCAATAGACCACCCGATTCTTCTGCAATTTTTTGGGTAACAGAGTTCGAATTAACTATCGTATCCTTGCCATCGGCAGTTGCGGAAGCTAGAGTTTTTATAACCTCATCGGTTTTGCCGAGCGTTTGTGTAATTGAAGCTATATTCGACACCATTTGCTCGACAGCGGAAGAAGACTCTGCAACGCTGGCTGCCTGATTTTCGATACTACCGTTAAGTTGCTTTATAGTACGGATAATTTCTTCGACAGTAGCTGCCGTTTCGGTAACACTTGCCGCTTGGGTCAAGACCTGCTGTTTAACTCCGTCAATGTTGGCACTTATTTGGTGGACGGCACTGGCAGTTTCGGTCATGTTGGAAGCAAGCTCATTTCCGATATCTTCCATAGTGCTTGAGTTAACACCGACCGACTGTATTGATGTACCTATTTTTGCAATCGTTTCGTTAAAGTATTCAAACATATCGGTAATTTCATTGTTGCCATGTACCGGCAAGCACACCGTAAAATCCCCGTGTGCAATCTTCTGCAACACAGAAACGGAATTTTGAATCGGCCTTACTAGCTTGCGACTAAAAATAGAGACAATTACAATCGCGACAAACAATATAACCAAAGCAGCGATAATGACTCCAATACGCATTACATTTATTGTGTCTAAAAATTCGTTAACAGGTGCTTCGATAACAATATTCCAACCGGTTGTTTGCATAACTGCAGCACTCACAATATCTCGAGTACCCATAAAAGTGTAATATCGTATTTCCGTTGTATTACTTTTAAGAATGTCTTCGATAACAGCTGCAACATCGACAAGGTTTTTATCAGTTTTAGCAGCCTCTATAGCATTGAATTGATTTTCAACTAAATCTCGATTCCTGTTGGCTATATTTACTCCTGATTCGGAAAGGATAAAGCAACCGCCTGTTTTACCAACTTTAATAGTATCCACTGCATTTGAAAGTGTATATCCGTCGAAAACAGCAGCCAGCACCCCCATGAAGGTATTATTTTTTTCCATAATAGGAACTACCGCTTGTGCAATGAGCTTTCCCGTTTCTATATCTCTAAACGGCTCAGAAAAATATTTTTGTGTGCCCCCTTGCGAATCTTTAAACCACTTTTGACCTGAAACATCAAACTCTTGTCCATCAGGTCGATGATATATTCCTTTTGTATCAATTATTACAAGATCCATAACATTCTCATCATCTTTTGCAAGCTCGTTGAGTATACGGGCTTTTTCTGTGTAGCTGACATTTTTATTGTGTAGCATCTGTTGCGAGGCAATTCCGTCAAGGTACTCAAACCATTGCTCGATCTCTCCATCAAGTATGACGGCAGTATCGCTTGCCTTATCAAAAAGATGAGCTGTTACCTTTTCCATGACCGCTTTCTTGGATTGATAGAGTACGAAACCGCTTAAAAGCGAAAGGGCTACAACAATCAAGGTACCAAAAATAATCATCATTTGTACTTTGATTGAAACACGTTTTCTTCTTAAA
>CAJPPE010000254.1 GCA_905372345.1 uncultured Treponema sp.
GTTCTTATTTTTTTATCCTGCCTTACACTTATAAGCTTATTTAAAATGGAAAAGCCCGACTATGGAATTCAAAAGGCTTTTTTGCAATTTACGGAATATTCAAAGGATTTATTTTTTCACCCTAAACTCTCGCAAAAATATTCTTATGCGGAAATATTTTTTTCTCTTTTGGTAAGTTTAAGCCTTGCCCTTTTAACCACCGTGTTCGGAGTAGTGCTTGCTTTCTTTTTAGGGATAGCCGCCTCGGAAAATCTTTCAAACAAGTATCTTGTAAAAATTATAAGAACGGCAATGTCCCTTATCCGCTCAGTGCCGACAATTATTTGGGTTTTAATATTTTCGGTAGTTGCAAACATAGGAGCAGAGGCCGCCGTCCTCGGTATGAGCTTCCACAGCACAGCCTATCTCGTAAAAGGCTTTTCGGAAAGCTTTGACGGCATAGACAAAAAAACGATTGAGGCCTTAAAAGCCTGCGGGGCAAGCTATATCGAAATTATAAGTCAGGCAGTTCTCCCAGCTTCGATAAACAATCTAATCTCGTGGAGCTTTTTCAGATTTGAAATTAACTTCGGAAATGCGGTTGCTGTAGGAGCTGCGGCAGGAGCCGGCGGAATAGGTTACGAGCTTTTTATGGCAGGCTCTTTAAACTTTAATATGAGTGAAGTCGGCTTTATATCCTATCTTATTTTCGGAACGGCTATTATTTTGGAAATATCTTCGACAAGGATAAGAAACAGAATCAGGCATTAGGCTTTTAAATTTAACGAGGCAGAAAGAATCAAAAGAGTTTTTTTCTCCTGCCACGCTAAACATTCCGTTAAAACTTTTAAACAAAAGAACTACTTGGCGTTGTTCTCTGCAATTTTTACTACAAGTTCAATTCCCTTTTCGATTGATTTTGTGGGGATGAGCTCGAAGCGGCCGTGAAAATTATAACCGCCTGCAAAAAGGTTAGGACAAGGAAGTCCCATAAAAGAAAGACGGGCTCCGTCAGTTCCTCCCCTGACCGGAACTATATGAGGTTCAATACCGACATCAGTCATAGATTTTTTTGCAAGCTCAATTATTTCCATGTGCGGTTCGATTTTTTCTTTCATGTTGTAATAGGAATCTTTTATTTCCATCTTGATTATGTTGCCGTATTTTTTATTTAAAAAATCGACAGCAGCCTTCATAAGTTCTTTTTTATGAAGGAAGCTTTCCATAAAGTGATCGCGGATAATATAAGACATCTTTGTAAAATCAACGCTTCCTTCAATGGAAGTTAAATGAATAAAACCTTCATAGCCTTCGGTGTATTCCGGCTTTTGTTCTTCGGGAAGCATATTCTCCAATTCTCTCGCAGCGGAAAGAGAATTAACCATCATATTTTTTGCAGAACCCGGATGCACATTCTTTCCTTGAATTTCTATCTTAACACTTGCGGCATTAAAGTTTTCGTATTCGAGTTCACCCAAGGGGCCGCCGTCTACGGTATAGGCAAAGTCCGCCCCGAATTTTTTTACATCAAAAAGATCGGCACCTCTTCCGATTTCTTCATCGGGAGTAAAACCGATTTTTATTTCGCCGTGTTTAATTTCGGGATGAGCCAAAAGATATTCTACAGCGCCCATGATGATTGTAATACCGGCCTTATCGTCTGCACCCAAGAGGGTTGTTCCGTCGGTTGTAATAATCTCCTGACCTTCAAGCTCTTTTAAAAAAGGAAAATCTTTGACGGTCATGGTGTACTCATCGTTGAGTTTAGTATCCCCGCCCTTGTACACAAAAACTTTCGGATTTACGCACTTGCCGTCCAAATCGGGAGCCGTGTCCATGTGGGCTATAAAACCGATTGCGGGAACCTTTTTATCGGTGTTTGCAAGAATGGCCGAATAAACATAACCGTGCTCATCCTGCTCGGCCTTTAAGCCCATATCGGTCAATTCTTTTACAAGGTATTTTCCCAGTTCAAGCTGTCCGGGAGTACTGGGACAACATTCATTTTCTTCGTTGGACTTAGTGTCCATCGAAATGTATTTTTGAAATCTTTTAAGATAATCCATAATGCCTCCTGTAAAAATGTTGTAGTTTACGATAAACAGCCTAGCACTTTTAAGGGCTTGTGTAAAGTGGGGAGAAATAGAACAATGTGTATGTCTTGGAGAATTCTGAGATAAATATAAAATACGCAAAATGTAAGCTATAGCTTAAAATTTATTTTTAGTGTATACTAATAATTGGAGTGCTAAATTATGCAAAAAAGTTATTACGCTTTTTTAAATCATACCAATTCGGATATCGTAAAAAAAGATAATCCGTATCCGCATTTTAAAACCTACGCATTTTCTTCCGAAATAGGAAGAGGATATTCGGCTATTTATGATGTCGGTTCTTATGCACATATTTGTATTGCCGATCATCTTTACTATGAGGATTTTAAATATACGGTACCATCGGATGAAGGTATTTATCTTCAACAATATGATTCTATTGCTTCCGACAAAAAATATCCTGCAGGGAGGGTGTATACCGGAATGCAATACATTCAGTATTACACTAAGGTTAAAACGGTTCAGTATGTTATAAAAAAGGAAACTCCTGCATGTATTATCGGGCTTCAATTAAAACCCGAATATTACGGTGCATATTTAAAAAACATCTTCGGCATTACGGAAGAAAATTTTTGCACAAAAATTTCTCTCTTGCCGAAAGAAAACTATATTCCTGAAATTTCTTTTATATTGAATCAGATACGGAAATTCTCGGGAACCGAAGCGAGTGCAAAACTTTTTTTCAAAAGCAAAGTTGACGAAATCTCCGCCCTTCTTTTACGAAGAACCGAAAACATACAAAAAGCGGAACACTCCGTTTTTTCAGCCGACCATGCAGCTATTATGCAAACGATTGAGTTCATAAATAAAAACTTACACAAAAAACTTCCGCTTGAAACGCTTGCAAAAATGTCGTGTATGAGTCCTTCAAAATTTAAATATGTTTTTAAAGCCGTTACCGGTTTCCCGCTTACCGATTATCTTGTTAATAAAAAGATGGAAAAAGCCTGCTCCCTGCTTTTAAATACTAATATGTATGTTGCAAACATCGCCCAAAGC
>CAJPPE010000255.1 GCA_905372345.1 uncultured Treponema sp.
TCGCTTGCGCCTAAGTCTGCGGGCGGTTCAAAAGCTATCCGCCCTGCAATCTCTACACGCTTTAATACATATTGCACCATAGCCGCCGCCCCTTTAGAAGATGTCTAATCCCTGCGGTTGAGGGATGCCGACTTCTTCCGGCTGAACAATACAAAGACGCTTGCGTCGATCTTCTATGATGATGTCTATAAGCTCGGATGCAGTCTTGTCCTTTCGCATATCGCTATAGGCTTTCATTTCGTCCTTTGAAAAAAGCGGCTTGCCTGTTAAATCTTTAGAGCTTAACAGTTTTGCAATCGCTTCTTTCTCGGCGGGTGTTGTTTCTCCGCCTTTCGGCTCAAAGGCTAACTTTGCGGGCTGTTGCTTAGGCTCCACAACCTCGCCGTTAAAAGTGTCCTTAACCGCTTGAGCTTTCGGCGGGAGCTGGTCAGGCGTATCTCTGTACTTTGAGCCGTCCCAGCGGCCGGCGTAAATATCAGCCGCAACGCCCAGCATTTTTAAGGCTGTACTAAAAGCGTCTGTTACTGCCATTTTATAGCCTTCGTCATTGCTTACGGGGCGTTCCTTTTCAAGAGCGACCAGCTTACTGCCGCCGATACCCTCTATCGGATCGCTCCAATTCTCGCCGTCTTTAACGAATACTGCAACTTGGGCAAAGGCCAGCACCTCGCCGCCCGATCCTTGCTCCGTCCATAGCTTTTGTACTTCATACTTCCAACCGACACCTATAAGCCCGAATTTTTCCGTCATAACTTTATATCGCCATTGCGGGTTAATGTCGGTCATGCCTTTTAGCTTTCCGCCCTCTATTTTTTTTAATGCGTCTTTGGGCGGGCGGGCTAATGACTCGTATATATTGATTGCGTCTTTCATTTTTCGCCCCCCCCTTAAAACGGTATTTCTTCTTGGAAGTCGTCATCGTTTCTGGCTTCTGTGTAACCTTGAGCCTGCTGCTTTACGCCTGCGTCTTTCCCGCCGAGTAGTTGAACCTGTTCGGCAACTATACAAACCTTGCTGAACCTTTGCCCGTCTTTCTCCCAGCGTTGCTGGTCTAGGTAGCCCTGGACGGCTATTTGTTTACCCTTGCTTAAATAAGGGCTTATGTTCTCGGCTGTTTTACCCCAGACGGTTACATCAAAGAATGAGGCCTTATCGCTCCACTCGCCGCCGCTCTTTTGGCTGCGGTTTACCGCAATACTAAGATTAAGCCTTACGGTCCCGCCTGCTGTATAGGCTAGATCACAATTCGATGTTAATCGCCCGATGATTGTTAAAGTGTTGATGTCTGTCATTCTGTCGCCCCCCCCTTACCTTATGTATAGGGCTTTCCCTTGAACATACGATAAACCCTCAAGGACTTCGCTATTTTTAAAAAATATCTTGCCGTAATTTTCTTGCCCTTCTTTTTGAATAAGCTCACCGTCTTTTAAGGCTTGACTTATTGCAGTCCTATCAAGTTCGGGTTGTTTCAAAAATTCTTCCGGTATCTTTCGATAATCGTAAGTTGTTAGCTCTATAATGCTGCCTTTTGTGTTTTGCTCTTTTGCACTAAAAAGCGATGTTTTAAAGCCTTCTTTCGATAATCCGAGCTTGTCCATGCTCCACCATAGAAGATTTTTGACGGTAGCCGCCCTGTTTTCCATTGTCTTAGAACGCTTAGAAAGCCTATCCATTTCTTTTTTGTGAGCATCCTTTTCTGCTGTTGCAACAGAGGCCTCAATTTGTAAGTTTTTAATGAACTTACAATAATTGTCAAACTTTTCTTTGAACTCGGCTTCGGAAGTCTTGAACCAATCCCGCATTGTTTCAAGCTCTGCTTCGGTAGGGTCTCTAGGCTCTCCATTTTCATCTACGATGTCATCCATAAGTTTGTTGAGCTCGATTAAATCGCCTGTAATTTCGTACATTGTTTTTTTCTTTTCCATTTTTAATTCTCCTCTTGTTTTTTTTCTGATTTTGTGTTTACAACTCGAACTCTGATTGAATATAAATTATCCCTCAGGCATTCCGCTGCGAGCACCTCAAAGTGTTCATCTTCGCTTGAATATCCACGAAGTTTTTCACAGATGTTATAAATTACATTTTTCATTTTTGCACCTCTTAATATTTTTTTTGTTTAGGCCTCTGCGTTGCGCACCGCTTTAGCCTATTGAAACGGGCGGGATTTGAACCCGCCAGCGGTCTAACCGCTTGCACCCTGTGTGCCCGCTCCCGTTTACTCGCCGTCATCAAACGGCAGGCTTTCTGCTGCGGCTTTTTCTGCAAGTTCAAGCTCTGCCTTTAATTGCTCGATAGTGTCATCAACCCATTTCATTGCTTCGTACCAACCTTTGACGAAGTGTAAATCTCGCCCCTTTTCGCTGATGTAAAAAAGCCAATTCTTTTGTTTATCTATGGCGTCATCCCAAACCTTTTTGAATTTTTCAAAATCTTCTCTAGTGGTAATTTCGTTTAGTGTGTATACCACTTCCCGCAATTCAAGCAGTTCGATTGTGCTTACGCCGTTATCCAAAAACGGAATAAGCCGCTTTTCTGTACCGTCAAATTCTTCATCAAGGATATAACCGCTGTCCATCATTGCCTGTTTGTAAGCACGCACACCGGATAAGAAGCCTTGTAAATTAGCTATCTTGTTTCCGCTTTCCTCTAGCTGAAGCTGCCTTTCTTTCGCTCCTGCCTCAAAGTTTAACTGCTGAATTAGTGTCAGCATAATCTCCGGTGTCTCCACCTTTCTCATTTCGTCTTGTTCCTGCATTTTGCACCTCCTAAATGCAATTATTTGCTATCAGTTGAGCTAGAGCCTCATTGCCGCTATGTGCAATAAAGGCTATTCCGCCCTTCCTGTTTATGTCGTCTATCCGCTCTTTTTGAGCGGGTGATAACCTTCCGCCCTTCGGTCTCTTGCACTCGATTGCAACAAACCGCTCGTGTCTGTCATAACCCTCAAAGTCACAAGTTCCCGCTTCGACCGTCTTGATATAGCGGCGGTTCCGTCCTTCGCCGATTTTAAAGCAGCCTGTATTTATCCGCTGGAGCTTAATCCCCGTAGCGTCGATTACTTGCTTTACCTGCTGGATTAC
>CAJPPE010000256.1 GCA_905372345.1 uncultured Treponema sp.
GTATTCTTTTAAAAGTGTATTTTCTTTTTTTTATGGTATCTTGTCAATCAGGCAAGTTTGTGCTATTATGCGTGTATAAATTATGTAATATTGGTTTTATGGAGGAATTTTAAAATGTTTCAATTAAAAAAGAATGGTTTTATTTTTGTGCCGATGTTGGCTGTTTTATTGCTTTTTTCTTGCAACGCAAAAGATGAAGCTGCCGTTGAACCTAAGCCTAATGAAGCGGCGGTAGATGATGTTTCCGAAAATGTGAATATGGAAATGGAAGAATCATTGCTTGCAGAAAAGTCTTTTGAAAAGGTAAGGTATGACAGCAGTTTACAGGTAGAATTCACAAAAAAACAGAATCCACCTGCCGCCCATCAAAAGTATTTAAAAGATAAGCTTGTTTTTAAAACCTTCCCCTTTAATAAGGTGCAAGAGGGAGCGACAGCTGTCGTCGGAAGCGATCTTTGTTTATTCTATCCTAATGCAGAATTAAAATCTCAAGAAGACTTAAAGAAGCTGCCTAAGGGGATTCCTGTTCCATTCGGCACGGTTTTAAGTATTGAAAAAGAACCGGTAAGGCTTCCGTTTGATGCCGATGATGAGTTTGATTTCGGTGTTTTTAAGTTTCAAGAAAATCAAAATTATTTTTATCAGACAACATGGAACGGAGAAAAAGGTCTTGTTTTTGGAGCTGATCTTGCAGGTATTGGGAATGATTTAAAAATAAATCAAGCTATTTCTATGCGTTATTTGACAAACGGTGCTCCTAAAGAGTTTTATACGGTATTCGGTTATGAATTTTTAAGCAAGGCTCATCAAGCTGTCTTGGAAAGGGATAGGTTAATTTTTGAAAAAGTTAAACCTGATGAATATGATCTGCATATGATGTCCGCTGATGATATGATTGCCTTGTACAGAAATCATTATGGTTATCATTACGGATCATATGAAGATAATTATACGCCGACTCTTCGTGGAAATGACGGCACTACGGTTTTTATTACCACCGATTTGATGGCCCATGCAAAGCATCTTCTTTTTGATAGGATATTACAAAATATTGAAGAGAATTTTTTTACACCTAAACTTCTTGAACTCGTAACAGCCTTTGATGATAGTTTAAGTAATGTAAACAAAAAAGGTTTTCCTAAAGCAAGACCTGAAACTTTAGAAAAAGCTAAACTATATTTTCAAGTTGCCCGTGCTCTTTTGGAGCTTGCTCCTGAATCCGTAACTGAAAAAGATAAATACGGTTCTAATGAAACTGTTTATAAAGAACCCAATAGAGATGAAATTCTTGCAAAATATCCTAAAGCGGTAAGTGAAGAAATAGATTTGATTGATAAGGCCCAAGGCCCTGCGCCCTCTCCTCTTTTTACTTTTGAAGACGGTGCTTTTACAAAAGAAGATTATTCTCAATATAAACCGAGAGGGCATTACACTAAAAACGGCATCCTGTCCGCCTATTTTAGGGCTATGATGTGGTTCGGTCATGCTCATTTTCTGATTGCCGATAAGGGGCCTGAAGTTTTGGAACAGGATGGCAAGACTGCTTCCGATGCTTATGCTCTAACTTTGAACATGGAACCCATAGCTCTTTTAATTACCGAGCTGGTAAAAAATGATGAGGCCCTTTACAAAAAGTGGTCAGCTCTTTTTGATCCTATAACGGATTTAATCGGTCTGTCCGATGATCTATCTTTTAAAGAGGTCTTGCCTCTCTGGAAAAGCTATGATGTAAAGGACTTTGAAAAATGGGCAAGCGATAAAAACAACTTGTTTGCATTTATGAAATCGGCCCACGAAAAACTAAGACCTCCGGCTATAGCAGGCTCTTCCGTTTTTTACACAGCTTCCGAAGGTACCGATGAAGAAAGAAAGCCTCCAATGGGTTGGAGACTTTTCGGTCAAAGGTTTACTTTTGATTCTTATATTCACAGCTTGGTAAGCTCTCCCAGACTGTATGGCCGTGCACATGTTAAGGGGCTTGATATTATGAAGGGGCTGGGTTCGCAATCTGCCGATTTATTGCTGCAAAAAGATTACTCCGATTTCCCTGCATTAAAAACGATTCTTGATAAAATTGAAAAAGAAGCCGTATCTTCTCCCGATAAAATATTGGGAAAAACCTATTACGGTAAAACCTTAAACGAGATAGGTTTGCAAGCTCGCTTTGAGCAAGGTTCCGGCTTTTATTTTACCGAAAGCCATGCATGGAGTGTAAAGTCTTTATTGTCGGCTCACGGAACATGGGCAGAGTTAAGACATGATACTATTTTATATACAAAACAGGCTTTTGCAGAGCTTGGAGGCGGTCCCGGTCCCGAGCTTACTTATAGGGTAAAGAAGATTCCGGATCCGGTTCACTATATAGAGCCTAACTTAGCATTTTGGAAAAACGCTGCTTCTTCTGTGGATGTTCTTATAAATGCATTAAAGCCTTATAATCTCATAGATGAAAAGAATTTACAAAAGCTTGAAATGTTAAAAGACACGGCTTTACATGCTGCCGATATTGTTAAGCTTGAAATTGCGGATAAGCCCGTTTCTGAAAAAGACCTAAAATGGATATCCTTGATGCCCGGCTTCCTTGCCCGTATTCTCATGCCTTCCATAAATGCAGTTGTTGAACCTGAGCAATTGCGTATGGCCTTGGTTGCCGATGTGTTTACAAATGGTGAACAAGGCTTCGCCCTTGAAACGGCTATCGGTATTCCCTATAGAATTTATGTTCCCTTAAACGATGCTCAAGGCGGAAAGAGAATAGCTGTCGGTTATTGTTTTAATTATTATGAATTTGAACAAGACATATCAAACCGTCTGACAAACGAAGAATGGAAAGAAAGGGTTTATTCTAATGAGGACATGGAAGACTTAAAGCCTTTCTGGGCTCAGAATATTTCTTTTTAAAAGAAGCCTTTTTACCGGACATGAATTTTAGATAATATGAAATTTATAAAATTTCTAAGTACCGTTTTTTTTATTTGTTTTTGTTTGACGGCTTGTATCGGCAAAAAAAACGGGGTGGAAGATACTGAAAAAATTTTCCGAACATGGAGCTCTGATGGGGAAAAGCCTCCTAAGACG
>CAJPPE010000257.1 GCA_905372345.1 uncultured Treponema sp.
AGAGGTGCCATTTGCACCGAACTGTTTAGCACTTCCCCTATAAAAACTTTTTGCAGCAAATAGCAATTTGCGAAAAAAGTTTTTTCAAGCGGTTTGTTTACAAACCGCATACAATAAGCGATGTTTTGTGCTTTGCACAAAACTCGACAGATAAACAGTGAGGCTGAATTTCTACCGAACTGTTTATCGAATCTCCCATAAAAACTTATTTTCCCGACCTTAACGCTTCGGCAGGAATCATATTAGCGGCTCTCGAAGCAGAGCCCCTTACAGTAAGGAGGGTTAAACCCAACATTATCACAAACTTAAAAAAAACTAAAAGAGCGGATAAGTTCCACGCAAAGTATCCGTTTTTAGTAAAGACCGAAAAAGGTGAATCTACAGCAATCGGAATAAACGAGATAATCTGCATTACAAGAACAGCAAGGACAAAACCGCATACGGCTCCGAATAAGGATAAAAATGAAGCTTCTGCAAGGAATAGCCGCCTTATATGCTTTCTCATAACACCGCAAGAGCGCATAGTTCCGACTTCCCCCCTTCTTTCATGTACAATAATTTTAAAGGTATTTGAAATACCTATCATTGTAATAACCAAAAGCACAATCAAAATGCCGAAACTTATACCGTTTAATGTACTCATGAATGTAACCATCTGCGGAGCAAAATCATAAAAAGTAGCTATACCGAATTTTGTTCCCTGCCAGTTTCCTTCTTCAAGCTGCTTAAGCACATTGTTTGCAGGCTGTGAAGGGCTTATAGTTCTGGCAAGATCCCTGCTTGTAACGGGATGCGTTTCTGCGATTTTTCTTTCAAGCTGTTGCGCATAAATTTCCTGCATATCGGGATTTTTTAAAAAAAGAGAATATACTTCTATACTGTCTTTTTCCATCTCTGCAATTTTTTGCAAATAATCAAAATTGATGTAATTTGTGATTCCGGCGAATGAAGAGCGGTTTATTGCAATACCTTCTACTTGAAGTTCAATAACCGTAAGCTGACCTTGCGAGGTCTTAGTTTCAAGCAAAATAATATCGTGCAAGTCTACATTTAAGGTTTTGGCTACCGATTCTGAAAGGAGAATTGCATTTTCTTTTTTCATAGCTTCCCAACTTCCTTCCTTAAAAAGAATACTGTCATGTAAAATTTCTTCTTCATCGAATTTGCAGCCTTCAATTTGAGAGGTAACTTCTTTTCCTTCAAATATGAGCTTACCTGATGCACGGCTCCGTTTTATGATATACATAGTTTCTATACCCAATTCTTTTACGGTCTTTTCTATAAACTCAACATCGTTTGTGTCCATATAGATTTGAGCAGAATCATCAGCCGACTTATCGGGAGCCTTTTTTGATCCTATTACATAGACATGACCTCCTACGATTTTTGAAATTTCTCCGGCCATACTGTTCATGGCTCCGGAAGTCATGCCGTCCATAAAGATAACGACAAAGAAAGCAAAGGCTATTGCAAAAACCAAAAGAATACTTCGCCTTTTTTGTCTGTTTAAATTCCTAAACGCTATTTTTAATATATTCATAATCCATTTCCTTATTTAACGGTTAATTGCTTCAAGAGGACTTATCTTTAAAGCAAGCCTTACCGGATACCAGTTTGCCGCAAGACCGGCCAAAAGCATTGCAGCCATTGTCCAAACGGCAGAACCTATCGAAATACTTACCCTAATCTGTTTTCCGCCGAACATAACAGAAAGAATATCTCCAACTCTGATGTCAAAGGCATTCACAACGGCTGCAGCGATAAGAGCAAGAACCAAGCCGATAAGAACACCTATGCAAGACATAAAAAAAGATTCCGCAAAAAATATCTTTCTTACAAAACCTTTTTTAGCTCCTATGGCCCTCATCGTTCCTATCTCGGAGCTTCTTTGCATAACGGAGACAACCAATGTATTCATTATGACAATTAAAACTACTACGGAAAGAATAGCCAGCATTGTAATAAAAAGAGTTCTTGTTCCTTCTATTGCACTGTAATACATCGCCATTCCGAGTTTCCAGTCCAAGGCTTGAGCATTTATTCCTTCTTCCTTAAACCAATCATTTAAGGTTCTTATTACGCTTTGAGTCTTTGAAGAGTCTTTCAGCTTTATTACGATATGATGCCAAGCTTCATTGTCGGCTAAGTTAAGCCGATCGCGCAGTTCGGTACTTCCTAAAATATTTTCATAATCAATCTTTGCATTTGAATTCTGTACGGTATCTATAATATCTGCACCCGAATCATCTGCAAAAAGTTCATCTTCTGATTTTTCGGAAAGACTTAAATCGACGGAATCGGGAATGGCCGCTGCAACTCTTGCGCCCATTGTCATATCGGCAAGTATACGGGTGGTATCTACATCAAAATAGGCTATGCCGTCTATTGCCGTATCGGAATGAGCATAATCAAAAAATCCCGTTATGATAACTTTTTGCTGTCTTGCCTTTCCGGCAAAGGCCGTTACCAAAATCTCGTCTCCCAAGTTTAAGGGTCTGTCATAATATTTTTCAAACTTTTCTTTTAAATCACGCGGAACCAGAGCAAACTTACCGTTTGATGTTTTAGGATATTCTCCTTCATAAATATTAATCGTATCAAAAAGATTTTTATAACTTTCAGGTTCAATTCCTAGAATCTGTGCATAAGGAAAAAAGGATCGGTTCTTGTCTTCGGCTTCCCATGAATCGGGTAAATCAAGAGCCTTGAGCATACCGCTTGCAAAAACGGACGGAGTAAGGCCTTTTACCTCAGGAAGGCTTTCAACCTTGGATTTAACTTTTTCAAAAGGAATTAAATAGGGCATCTTAGGTGTATCCATGCTGACACTGACTGTCTGAAAAACGCCCAAGAGTTGTACCATTATGCTATCTTTTTCAGGCTTACCTGTAATTAAAACATCTCCCGAAAAATCGCTTATACACACCTCTTGAGTTTGCTGCAATGAAAAATTTAAGATACCGAAGCCTAGGATAACCAAAAAAGTTCCTATTCCTATAAGCGATAAGGTAATAATCATCTTTGCTTTACTCGCAAAAAGATTTTTTACCGCCATTTTAAAAATTGTCTTATTCAT
>CAJPPE010000258.1 GCA_905372345.1 uncultured Treponema sp.
AGCTTTTTCCAATACGGTATAATTTATTTCCGAATCGAACTCGCAGCCTTCAGCCTGCAGCTGTTCCTTTATTTCTAAAAGATTACCAACGGCTATTATTTCTCCCTTATTAAGCAAAATATGATTGGAGCAAAGCTCCGCAGCCTGCCTTAAATCATGAGTGCATATCAAAATAGTTTTTTCTTTTGCAATATGTAATATTTTTTTTTCAAAATCTTTTACCTGTACCGAATCAAAACCTGAAGCGGGTTCATCTAAAATAATCAATGGAGGATTATGTAAAACAGCTTGAGCCAGTCCTACACGCTGCTTAAAACCCTTAGACAAACTTTTAATTAAGTGATTTTTTACTTCATCTATTTCGCAAAAATCAATTACCTCATTTAAAGCATTATCCAATTTATCTTTTTCTATTCCGTGCATTTGGCCTGCAAAATATAAAAAATCATAGGCCGTCATATTTGAATAAAGAGGATTTTGTTCATATAGAATACCTAGAAGTTTTTTTGCTTCAAGTCCATCAGTTAATATGGAGTGCGAGCCTATAAAGGCATCTCCTTCATCCGGAGTATAATAACCTGAAATACAATTTATGATACTGCTTTTACCGGCACCGTTTAAACCTAGAAGCGAAGTTATCTCTCCCGTTTTTAATTCAAACGAAATATTTTTACAGCCTATGACCGGAGCTTTTTTGCTTCCGTAATACTTACTTAAGTTTTGTACTTTGAGCATGACCTTATTTTTTCTTAATTCCCAAAATAGTTAAATCGTCATATTGCTGGTCTTCCCGTATATTTGTATAATAAAGATACTCGTTATAATTTGTGTTTGGCACACGGTTTCCGCAATAAGTTTGATATTGTCTAAAATGTTTATTTAAAAATAAATCAATTTTCTTATCAATCTGAACCATATCTCTCTCGGTTGCATTAGGATCCTGATACATTCGGAATATTTTTTCGACTGAAACAAGACCTATAACCGCATCTTCAATTGTTCCCTCAAGGTTTGTAAAATCAAAATCGAATTGTTCATTTTCAATCGGGTTATGCCATTTTTTTAAGCTAAAAGGTCTGCGGGCAAAAATACTTTCGATAATTTCGCATACGCGGGGCTTGCCTAATTCTTCTCCGTCCTGACCTACACTATGAGTTTCATGCTCGGCATCTTTTTCAAGTCCCGGCTCTTCGCATAAAACAGGCTCCAGTTTGGAATTCCTAAACAAGCGTTTGGCTTCTTCAATACCGTCAGTGTATAGGAACAGAACATCTCCAGAGTTCAGTTTAACTGTCTCAACCTTAAAGCCGCCTTTCATATCTATCATAAATGATGGGAAAACTCCCGCTGCAGAAACTTCGGTCAAAACTACTTCTTTCATTTTCTTTGAGGCAGCATCATAAATATTGATAATATTATCTCCTGCATTACAAAAATGAACATTACCGGTTATTGAATCCATAATACAAAGAGTAAAGGCTGCAAAGCGGCCTTTAAAGCCTCTGGATTCCAGTAAGTCGTTTATTCGTGATACAACCTGATCTATTTTTAGTCCCTGCTTTTTATAGCTCCAGTCTCTAAAATAGTCCAAGAAAAGAGTTGCAACCTCGACCATTATAAGAGCGGCAGGAACTCCCTTACCTGCAACGTCACACTTTATAATTGCATAATATCTGTCATCCAATTTTATATAGTCGAAATAGTCTCCCGATACACCGCGTGCACCTTCATAATAACCGAAGAATTCTACATTATCGTCTACAGTCTTTCCTGATGTAAGTTTTCTTCCTGCTTCATCTAAATCGAGGGGTAAAAACATTTTTTGAATTTCTTTACCCATAGTCAAATCCTTTGAAGCTGCAGCAGCCTCAACAAGACTGCTTGTCATTTCATTTATGGTTGTGCCTAAAACACCTATCTCATCTTTTGTTTTAAGCTTAACATCTTTACCTGCAAGGAGTTCCTTGTCTTCGGTAGCCGAAATCATTGCAACATGTCTTACAAGTTTTTTTATAGGGGCTGTGATGATAGAAGACATAATATAAGCACCGGCTATACCTGCAGCAAGAGCAGCCAACGAAATCAAGAATATAACTTTACGCAGTGCAGCTGTTGCTTCATCAATCTGTTCAATCAAACTCTGTGTAGAAACCTGAATATAAACTAAACCTTGAACAAAATTAGATTGTCCTCCAGTCTGTCTGTATAGAATAGGCTTATAAAAAAGATAATCTGTAACATCTCTGGATAGTTTTTTTGAATTAAATTCAGGATAAGAACCTGAACCTTTTATACTCAATCCATTAAGTTCGGAATTAAGCTTTGCTTCCATTTGATTTATAATCGACTGAATTTCATTTCGTCTTTCTACCGATTTTCTATCCGTACTCAAAGCAATTCCGATAGCTGTATTTGTCAAAGATTGAATTTCATCTGCAATTTCACCGACATTAGCCTTTGCTTCTTTATCAATTTCATCAAGTTTTTTATATACATCTTCCAATTGACTCAATGACAACTCGGATTGACCTACAACCAATTCAGCAGTATCTATTTTAGAAAGGATATCTTCATCATTGGAAGCCCAAACAAAGTCGTAGCCCACTTTTTTATTATCAATATGAACTCCGGTTATTGTTGCAAAAGTTGCTTCTTTAAGAGCAGAAACTTGCGAAGGTAAAAAGCCCAGCTCCAATACATTTTTTGAAGGAAGATAAGCCTTAGCACTTGAAGTTAAACTTTCAAGCATAAGTTGAGTATTTGAAGCTAAGCCTTCAGCCAACAATCTTTCCTGTGTTTCAGAAAACCTAAATCCCAAAGGAAGAGCCAAGGTTAAAATAACGGACACTATCAAAGTCGTTGTAAATGAGATAAACTTTAATCTTAATCCTCCGCCTCTAATTTTTAATGCAGATAGTTTCTTTTCTTTTTTAAATGTCATAGCACCTCCGCTCAATAAGACAGTTACTTCATTTTTTATTTTTACAGCTTCTTTTATCGAATTAATAACTCCGGATATCGAAAAAATCATAACGAGTAAAATAAATACACTTAAAAAG
>CAJPPE010000259.1 GCA_905372345.1 uncultured Treponema sp.
ATATAATGGTGAAAAGAAATTATCGTTTATAACAAAGCCTATCTTTTCCTTTATTTCTATATTCTCTCTTTTAAGCTCTTCACCAAAGAGGAAAATTTTTCCGCTTTCAGGCAAGTACATATCAAGAAGCAGCCTGATAAGAGTAGTTTTTCCTGCACCGTTTTCTCCTATCAAACCCGTAACGCAGCCCCTCGGAACCGAAAAAGAAATATCGTTTAACGAAAAAGCTTTTTTACCGTGTCCTATCGAAAATTTAAGTTTTTCGATTTTTAATACATCATCAGATATCATAAGCACCACTCCTATAAACCTAATAAATACGCCTAAGGATTTCATATAGTTCCTCAGCATTTAGATTAATTTTTTTTGCTTGAACGCAAACTTCTTTTAATTTTTCTTCAATACTTTTTTTTATTGATTTTTCAATCTTTTTAAAATTTACATCGGCAACAAAATACCCCTTTGCAGGAACCGAATACAAAAAGCCTTCGCGAGCCAAGTCTTCATAAGACCGCTTTGTAGTGATGACGCTCACACGCAAAGATGCCGCGAAAGCCCTCATCGAAGGCATAGGCTCCTCTTTTTTTAAAGAGCCTAATAAAATTTGATTTTTTATCTGTTCTGAAAGCTGCTCATAAAGAGGAATTCCCGAAGAATTATTTAAAAAAATATTCACTCTTACTCTGCCTCCTGTTATTCTGTATATATTAAATATACACAGAATAACACACTTTGTCAAGAGGGAAATTGAAAACTTTATTATATCCGGAATCTTGCTGATCATAAGCTGTCTTCTCATGCGTTTAAACAAAACCGTAACAAGCATCGAAAAAAGACTTCCCGATTATGTAGACAATAAATAAACATTCGAACACTCCCTCAATCGTAAAAACTTATATTAAAAATCAAGACCGGTTAAAAAGTTAAAATTCTTATCGGTCTTGATTTTTGAGTACATTCTCATTATACTTGTTAGACAGTTGATTGAAAACAGCTAAAGGAAATAAAATGAAAAAGGCCATCGTTATTGCAAGTTTCGGTACAAGCTATGCCGAAACAAGAGAAAAAACTATTGATACTATCGAAAAAGAAGCAGCCGGCAGGTTTAAAGATTATAAAATTTTTAAAGCCTATACTTCAAACATGGTTAGAGCCATTCTTAAAAAAAGAGACTCCATCAATATTGCATCTCCCAAAGAGATTATCCAAGAACTAAAAGAAAAAGGCTTCTCCGAAATTTACATACAGCCTACCCACATAATTCCGGGAGAAGAATATGAAAAGCTGCAATTTGAAAATACGATTTTGGGTCAACCCCTCTTACATGAAAATGCAGACTTGGATGAAATTATAAAAGCTCTCGAATTAAAAAAGCCCGAAGATGATACGGCAATAGTTTTTATGGGACACGGTTCTTCACATGAGGCAGATAAATTCTACGAGATCATGCAAAATAAACTCAATTCGCAAGGCCTTGAAAATGTCTTGATAGGAACAGTTGAAGGCTCCGTAGAACTAAAAGATATCTTACCTATTCTTGCCGAACGCAAAATAAAAAAAATTGAGCTTTATCCTTTTATGATGGTTGCAGGCGACCATGCCCACAACGATATGGCAGGAGATGAAGAAGACAGTTGGTACACCATTTTAAAAAATGCGGGCTACGAGGTTAATGCCAATCTAAAAGGCTTGGGCGAATATCCTATGATCCGCGAAATACTTTACAAGTCTTTAGAAAATACAATCAATTGCCGTAGAGATTAAGATAAAAATATAAGATGAAAGGCATAATGATTTCCGCCCCGAACAGCAATTCGGGAAAAACCATCATATCTTCAGCCCTTCTTTATTCTTTAAAAAAAGAAGGCTTTGATATTTCCGCTTTTAAAACAGGCCCCGATCAAGTTGACCGTAAAATATTGGAAATCATCTCAGGCAAAAGAGCCGGAAACCTTGACCCCTTTATGATGGGCCAAAAGGGAATGGAGTTTTCTCTCAATATTTCAAACTCGGAATATGCCCTTATTGAGGGAGTGATGGGCTGCTTCGACGGAATGGGGACTACCTCGGAAAATTCTTCCTTTGATACGGCAGAAAAAATCGGGAGCGATATTATTTTGGTTTATGCACCGCAGGGCGAAATGTTTACGCTTATTCCAAAACTTAAAGGAATGATCGAATTTTCAAAAAACAGAATAAAGGGAATCATATTCAATAAACTCAACCCTAAACTTTTTCCTCTTTACAAGAAGATGATTGAGGATAATCTTGAACTGCAAGTCTTAGGCTTTTTTCCTAAAATCTCCGAATTCGAAATTGAAGAATCAGGCCTCGGCCTCGACATAGACGAACGGCTAAAGGATAAAAAATTTTTAGATGTTCTATATAAAATCGTAAAAGAAAATATAGACATTCAAAAACTTTTAAACTTATTTCAGCCTCTTAAAACAGGGAACAAGATAGAAATAAAAAAAACGAATACACGCACTGCAATCGCAATGGATGAGGCCTTTAATTTATATTATTCCGAAAATATCTTTTTACTTGAAAACAGTACAGAGGTGTGTTATTTTTCTCCCCTTAAAGATACGAAACTGCCGGACTGTAACTTTCTATATTTCGGAAGCGGCCAAATAAATAAATACAAGGCTGCTCTTTCTCAAAATGTTAAAATAAAAACGGCAATCAAAAAGTTTGCTGAAGACGGCGGAAAAATCCTAGCTGAAGGCGAAGGTCTATCCTATCTTTTTGAAGACCTTGACGATTTTAAAATGTGCGGAATTTTTCAAGGTTTGGTTGAGAGCACAAGCACCCTGCAAAATTTCGGATATAAACAGCTTGAATTTATGCAGGACTGTATTTTGGGAAAAAAAGGTACAATCTTAAATGCGGCCGAATATCATAAATCAAAAGCAACAACCGAAATTCCTCCTATTTTCACAGTTAAAAAACCTTGTTCAACTTTGAGTTTTAAAGATGCTTATGTATATAAAAACTGTTTAGGCTTTTTTCAAAACATCCATTTTATATATAATATTGAAAATCTTTATAACTT
>CAJPPE010000260.1 GCA_905372345.1 uncultured Treponema sp.
ATTGTTCCCTCACCATATCGATCTTTACGAGGTTTTCTTTTTTTTCAAAAAAAGAAAGATCGGTAAGAGAAGCCAATTTTTCGGATAGACCGGTCATAATGGATGCAGAAAATTTTTCATTTATAAGGGCATTTAAGGTTGCTTGAAGTTTTACGGCTAATTCGGAAGCAAGGGTAATTACAGCCCAAACCGCCAAGAGCTTAAACGTTTCCCCAAAGGCGATTTCCTTTGAGCTTTGTAAAAATCCGGCGATTAAGTCTATTAGCTTTATTGAAATAAAAATTCTTAAAGACGGGAAAATACCCAAGGCAAGGGTAAGCATAATTACGGCACTTACCCTAAAAGGCGAGGCTTTAAAAAAAAGCTTAAATGTCCTAACAAAAGGATATTTGCTCATTTAGATTTTTATATTCCTTAATTACACATCACACATCCAGATTTGCATAGACGGCGTTTTCTTCGATGAACTTTCGGCGGGGTTCGACTTCTTCTCCCATTAGGGTGCTGAAAATTCTGTCGGCTTCGACGGCGTCCGGAAGGGTAACCCTCATCATTTTCCGCCTTGAAGGATCCATAGTTGTTTCCCAAAGCTGGGTTCCGTCCATTTCGCCCAAGCCCTTGTACCGCTGAACGGCTGCATTGTTTCCGCGTCCTATTTGATCCAAAACGGAATCTCTTTCATCATCATTGTAAACATACCATTCTTTTTTATTGTGCGAAATTTTATAAAGAGGCGGCATGGCAATATAGACATAGCCCCTTTCGATAACCTGAGGCATGTACCTAAAAAAGAAGGTTAAAAGGAGGGTGCGGATATGGGAGCCGTCAACGTCGGCATCGGCCATTATTATAACTTTGTGATAGCGTAATTTTTCTATATTAAAATCCTTGCCTATACCGGTGCCGAGGGTCGCAATAATGGGCTGAAGTTTTTCGTTGTTTACAACCTTGTCGAGGCGGGTTTTTTCGACATTAAGCATTTTTCCCCAGAGGGGCAGGATAGCCTGCGTCTTGCTGTCTCTTCCTTTTTTGGCCGAACCGCCTGCAGAGTCTCCCTCAACTATGTAAACTTCGCAAGCTTCCGGGTCTTTTAAAGAACAGTCTGCAAGTTTTCCCGGAAGCCCGAAACTGTCCAAACCGCTTTTTCTTCTGGTAGCTTCCTTTGCTCTTCTGGCGGCAATTCGGGCGGCAGCCTCAGCGACGCATTTTTCCAAAACCTTTTCCACCTCGCTCGGGTTTTGCTCAAAAAATAAGGTGAGCTTTTCGTTTACAAAGGAGTCAACTATACCTCGAACATCGCTGTTGCCCAGCTTTGTTTTTGTTTGTCCTTCAAACTGAGGTTCGGGAACTTTTACTGAAACGATGGCAGTAAGACCTGCGCGGACATCTTCTCCCGTCAGTTTTTCTTCCTTATCCATCTTTTTTACAAGTTTAGGATATTTCTTTAAAAATTCGTTCATTACACGGGTAAGGGCTGTCTTAAAACCTTCAAGGTGAGAGCCTCCTTCGCGGGTGTTTATATCGTTTACAAAGGAAAGGAGGTTTTCGTTATAGCCGTCATTGTATTGAATGGCAACCTCACAGATAATATCGTTTTTTTCTCCTTCAATAAAAACGGGACTTTTCGGAAAAACTTGTTTTGATTCGTTTAAATAAGAAACAAACTGCGATATTCCGCCCTCAAAGGCGAAGGTAACCTCTTTTGGAGTAGAAAGGCGTTCATCCCTCATCGTAATGGAAATTCGGCTGTTTAAGAAGGCTAATTCCCTTAAACGGGTTGAAAGCACTTCAAAATTGTATACTGTAGTTTCGGTAAAGATAGAAGAATCTACTGCCCACCTGATAACAGTACCGCTTTTTTCGGTTTCGCCTATTTTTTTTACGGGTTCAAGAATGGAGCCTTTTTCAAACTTTGCATAATGCTCAAAGCCGTCCTTGTAGACCTTGGCTTCCATCCAAACGGAAAGAGCGTTTACTACCGAAACACCTACTCCGTGCAAACCGCCCGAAACCTTGTAAGAACCCTTGTCGAACTTACCGCCGGCATGAAGGCGGGTTAAAACAAGCTCCAAGGCACTTATTTTTTCGGTAGGGTGAATATCTACAGGGATTCCTCGGCCGTTGTCTTCTACACGGACAATATCGTTCGGCTCAAGCACCACTAAAATTTTATCGCAAAAACCGGCCATAGCCTCGTCTATACAGTTATCTACAACCTCATAAACAAGATGATGAAGACCGTCCGGCCCCGTTGAACCTATATACATACCCGGTCTTTTTCTGACCGCTTCCAAACCCTTTAAAACCGTAATATTATCTGCCGAATAATTTGACTTTGTCATTTTTTTTCCTTAAAAACTTATAAATTCCAATAAAATTTGACAATAAATGCCTTTTTTCATTCTATCATTATTGCAAAAAAAAGTAAAGAAGTAGTATAATGGCACCCTATGAGTGAATGGGATTATAAAATTTTTTGGGACGAAGCAGTTAATCAATTTAAGGAAGAATTATCTTTGCCCGTATTTTCAATGTGGTTTATACCGGCAAAATATGAAAAATCGACGGAAAATTCAGTAGTTTTGGCTGTGCCGTCACAGTTTTTTAGGGATCAACTCGTTACAAAACACAAAAAAGCTATCGAAAAAAAGCTTTTTGAGCTGTCCGGTAAAAAGTTGTCTATAGAATTTATTATCAATAAAGAAAATTCTTCAAATTCCGAAGAAACGGAAGTAAATACAGCTATATCCGGTTCCGTATCAACCGAAAAAGAAGCAAAAAAAAGGCAAAAACCGGCCAAAAATGAGGATAATGAGAGGGGACAGCATCCCGATCTAAAAAGTGAATATAATTTTGATGATTTTGTTGTCGGGCCGAATAACTCCTTTGCCGTAAATGCAGGGATTGCGGTTTCGGCAAATCCCGGAACGTCTTATAATCCGATGCTGATTTACGGAGGCGTTGGTTTGGGAAAAACCCACCTCATGCAGGCAAT
>CAJPPE010000261.1 GCA_905372345.1 uncultured Treponema sp.
GTTTTTTAAGTATATTCAATTAAGGTTTGGTAAATTTGAATAAGAAACGGTTTTTTGTAGGTATTTTTATATGTTTTCTCTCTATTTCTGCATTTTCAAAAGGCTCTGCTGAAAAAGATTATGCATCTGCAAAGTCTCATTTGGAAGCCTCGGAAAATTCGGCTGCATTGGAAAATATAGTTCAGGTTATAGAAAACAAGCCTGAATCCATAGAAAGCGGAATCAGTCTTGCGCGTGAGGGTATGAAAAATCAAGCCGAATTTCAACAAACATTCCATAACCTGATAGAGCTTTTAAAAGAAGAGCCTAACAATAATATAAAACGGATTGCAATGATCGATAGAATGGAGGCTTTAGAATCGGATATAGATCCTTCGCTTAGAGAATTTTTAAACAAGTTAAAGACTTCTTCATTTTATGCAATTTACCGTATCAAATTTAATGACATCATGGATGAAGGTATCGCCTTAATTAAAGCTCAAAAATATAATGAAGCGTCTAAAACTTTTATCAAGGGCTTTTCAATGTATGATGGAGCTTCTATGAATGAGGATGAATACAACAGAATAAATAATATTTTAAAAAGCTCTCTTGATTCGGTAAAATCAGATGTTATGCAATATGAAAAGTCTTATGCTAAATTTATATCCGATGTGAATAAGTACAGAAATAAAGCCGTTTCATCAGCTCCCTCTTCTCTTGAAAAAGAATTAAACAATTTGAGAAATTCCGCTTCGCAGCTTAGAAGTATAACCGGTTCATTAGCAAAATCGGGTGCGGCTTTAAAACAAATTTATTCAAATGAGAGAAGAAAAAATGCTGAGGCGGAAGAAACCGTATTGCCCTTTGCTTACCGTTTAACTATAGGACGGGATTCAGCAAAAGAATATGAAGGTATTGAGGGGGCAACGGAAGCGGGGGTATACGAACCGCTTTACACATTAGCAGATAAACATTGGGAAGAAATCAAAAGATTATGGTTTGAATCCTGTGATACGTTTAATTTTGAAAACAACGTATCTATCAATAAAAATCTCTCTGTAATTGATTTTCATCTCAAAAGTTTAATCGAAATTTATTCTCTTATAAACACAAGATCGGGTTCACGGTTTGGAAAATTTGCAGACACAAAAGATAAAAAAAGGGGCTCCTTTGCAGAACTGGAAAATATAATAAATTCGACAAAGGAATATTACAGCCGCTTTTTAATTTTAAGAGGTGAGATTGAACGTGCTCCTGAAACTTATATGGGAAGTTCCGATGAATTGCGTAATTCTGGAAATCCTAAAATTAAAAATTATAGAGCACAAATCACAGAATTGGATGCTATGATTGATTCCATCAACAAATTATCGCAATCTTTATCTGCCCATAAAGAAAATGATCTGGCAAAAGAAGAAGAAGGTTTGCAATCCAAACAAAAATTATTTTTGGATAATTTAGGTCAAGCCCGTTTAATTTGTTATGAAGAACTTGCAATCATAAACAATAAGTCCGGTAAGCAGGCCTTGGCTGAGACAAAGCAAAGATATGATAATTTTAAAAACGATTTTAATAAACAAAAAAACAATAAGTCCGATAAAATAGGGCCTGCTGAAATTAGAAAAGAATTATTGAGCTTGAAAGAAATTATAAGATTAGATACTCGTCTTTTGAATAATTTTATTAGAAATACAGATAGTTCCGGCGCAAGTGCAAGTAAGATATTTGCAGAAAATAAACTTGATATTGAAAAAACGATAGCCTCACTTAAAAATCTTTCCGGTGTTGTTGAAACGGATTTGGCTAATACGGAATCAACACTTTTAAAAATACAGTTGGCAAAAAATGAAGCTGATCTAAGATTTGAAGAAGCAAAAAGAAATTTGGCTTCTTCAAATTTCTCTGCAGCCCGCAAGAATATAGAATTGTCCCGAACAAGAACCAATGATGCTTTGGATCTTGAAGAAAATCTCGAATATAGACAAATGACAGATGAAAGGCTCGATAAATTAGGTAAAGAAATTAATGATGCCGAAAACGCTGTAGTTGTTAAAGATGTTCGAGCCTATTTGGAAAAGGCAAAAAAAGATTATTTTAATACGAATTTTATAAGAGCTGAGGAAGCTTTGATTTCTGCACGCAGCCGCTGGGCTGTAACCCATGTTGATCCTAACGAAGAAGTTGAAAACTGGTTAACAATTGTAAGTACTGCAGGAACCTTAAAAACGGCAAGAACTATTCCGCCTTCAGCTCCTCTTTATCCTCAAATGATTCAGCTTTTGAATAATGCCAATCAGCTTTATTTAGAGGCAGAACAAAAAATAAAATCAGGTCAAAGGTCTGAGGCCTTAAATAATTTAAATCAAGCTAAAGATAATATAAGACAAGTATTGCTTATATTCCCATATAACGAAATTGCAGGTCAATTAAGCTTAAGAATTGATAAGCTGATAGATCCTGTAAACTTTAATACACAATTTAAACGGAAAGTTCAAACTATTAAAAATGATTATAAGCGTAATTCACAAAAGTCTTATAGTGAATTATTGGATTTGTATAACATAGATAAAAACTTTCCGGGTATTGCGGCTTTAAAGGACGAAATTGAAATTTACTTGGGCCTTAAATTTCCGCCTCCAGATCTTAAGGCTATTGCAGATTCTGCCGAGCTTACAAAATCGGCTCAGGCAATATACAGGTCAGGAAATAGGCTTTCATTCTCTATTGCTTTGCAGCAATTGGATTCGGCTATTAAACTTAATCCTCAAAATGTTACGGCGATACAATTAAAGGATGCCATTCAAATGAGTATGGGAGGTGCTGCCGTTATTGTTCTTTCTGCTGCCGATGAAACAAAATATCAACAGGCTGTTGCGGAGTTGCAAAGAGGAAATAAAATTATAGCGGCAGCATTGGTTGAGCAGCTTATGCAAAGTCCGAATGCAAAAAACTCTGCAAAGCAATAGAGAATCAAAGCCTATTTCCTGACCTGTATATTGCCTGAGCCGA
>CAJPPE010000262.1 GCA_905372345.1 uncultured Treponema sp.
AAAATAAATAAATGACTGAAATATGATATAGCAGGAGAATTATTATGACGGACAAGCGATTAAAGGCGGCAACGTTGATAAACACTGCCGCCGCTTTTTTATTAAGAGATTATTTTGTTTTTAATGCATCCAATTTTTGTTTTAACTCTGCAAGGGCCTTTTCTATTTCTTCATAGGTTTCTAAGGTTTCCAGATGAGCTTTTCCTTCTTTAACGATTTTTTCCAACTTTTTTTGTTCTCCCTTTTTATAATTGTCGGGATTTTTGTAGTTTACAAGTTCTTTAATTGAATCCTTAAGCACCAAAGCCTGTAAAACCGCATTCTTTACTGCAAGGGAAGCTGCTGTGGCTCCTCCTACGGCATCAACTCCCGGAGCTCCGGGGAAACCGACATTCATTTTTTTGACATCTTCTAGGGTAAGGTTTTTATACTTTTCAAAACCTTTTCCTGACAAATATTTTTTCCAGTAAGCTTTGTTGCTTGCTGCAGCTCCTATAACATCTGCTGCGATAGATGCCTCCGTGTTTTTCTCGTCATCACTTACTTTGATGATTTTACCTTGGTCATCAACGGTTACATCGATACATACTGAATATCCGTATTCATAATTAGTACCGGCAGGGGTCGAGCCTGCTACCTTTGCAGTACCGTAAAACATCAGTGGTTCGTAAGCAAAAGCAAATACTAAGAGAGCCGACATAAACAATGCTGCGACTTTTATCTTTTTACTCATTTTCATCATATTCCTCCGTAAACAAGATTTTATTAGCAAGAGTATACTCTTATATAATTAAATGTTCAATAGCTCTTTTTTTATCTTGACCATAAGTTAAAATTATGTAATATTACATCAAGGAGGCTGATATGAGCTGTTCACTTATTAATGAAGATTTTGATTTATTAAAAGCTGCAAAGAATCCGGGCTGAGGTGCAAAGCTGAGTGCGGGTGCACTCGATAAACTTTTAAAAAACTTTTCTGTAAGGAATGACGATAATTTACTCGTAGGTTTTAATACTTCAGATGATGCTGCCGTCTATAAGATAAACGATGAAACGGCTCTTATATCTACTATAGATTTTTTTCCGCCGGTTTCAGGCGATCCTTATATATTCGGGCAAGTTGCCGCCGCAAATTCTTTAAGCGATATTTATGCGATGGGCGGGGAGCCTAAGCTCGCTTTAAATCTTTTTTGTATCACCAAGGATATGCCTGAAGATATGATAAAAGAAATTTTACGCGGCGGTTTCGATAAGGTTTATGAGGCCGGTGCTATAGTCTGCGGAGGGCATACTATTTATGATGACTCGCCCAAGTACGGTTTGGCTGTAAACGGCTTTGTTCATCCTAAAAAGATTTTAGAAAATTCGACAGCAAAGGAAGGCGATGTTTTAATTTTGACGAAGCCTATCGGAACGGGTATTTTACTTACGGCTTCAAAGGCCGACATGTCGCCGCCGGAAGAACTTGACCGCTGTTATAAGATTATGGCTTTTTTAAATGCGAAGGCCCGCAACATCATGGTAAAATATAAAATAAATGCCTGTACAGACATTACCGGTTTCGGTCTTCTCGGTCATCTTTACGAAATGGGAAAGGGAAGCGGAATGAGTATTGAAGTCGATTATAAATCCGTTCCTATTTATAAATCCGTAATTGAAAGTGCCGAAATGGGTATGATGCCGGCAGGAGTTTACTCCAATAGAAATTTTGTGGGAGATAATGTTGTCTTTGAAAATGTTCCCCTTGCCTACCAAGACCTGATGTTCGATCCTCAAACTTCGGGAGGGCTTTTGATTTCGGTAGACAAGGAAGATGCTGCCGCTCTTTACGAAGAACTGTCTCAAGCTTTGGAAAATACGCCTTGCGGAAAGCCTGCAATTATAGGTCTTGTTACCAAGCGGGAAGAAAAAATTCTTAGGGTGAGTTAAGCCCTTGAGCAAAGCTCCTTTACTGCCCTTATTGCCGTTTCAATTTCTTCTTCTATTGTAAAGGGGCCTGTCGAAAATCTTACCGTGCCTTGCGGGAATGTGCTGATGGACTTATGGGCCGAAGGCGAACAATGGAGGCCGCAGCGGGTAAGGATGCCGTATTTTTCTTCGAGAGCGGCGCCGGCTTCCGCATTGTCCATAAATTCGGAAAAGTCTATCGAAACAATTCCGACCCTGTTTTCAGCTGACTCTCCTCCCGCAATTTTTATCGGAAGGCCTTTTATTCCGTCCAAAAATAGTTTAAGCAATTTTTGTTCGCGGTTGTGAATGTTTTGAATTCCGAAAGAATCCAGCCATTTTAGGCTGTGGTGAAGGCCTGCAATTCCGATTATGTTTTGAGTTCCGGCTTCGAATTTATCGGGCATAAAGGAGGGAGTTTCTTCCGAATCGGAAGCACTTCCTGTTCCGCCTGTGATGAGGGGCTCAACCTCTTTTGCAAAATCCTTATCGAATAAGATGCCGCCCGTTCCTTGGGGGCCGAGTAGCCCCTTATGCCCCGTAAAGCAAAAGGCTGCCGGTTTTAATTGTGCAAGGTCGACGGGAATGTGCCCGGCAGTTTGGGCTCCGTCTATTACTAAAGGAATATTGTGCTTTTTTAGGATTGCGGCAATTTCTTCGATAGGCTGAATAAAGCCCGTTAAATTTGAAGCATGTGAAAAAACGGCAAGGCGGGTTTCAGGCCTTATCATAGATTCGATTGAGGATGTATCTACAAAGGCTCCTCCGTTTTTTAAGATTGCAGGAACGCGGTCAATCTTTACGCCTATTTTTTCCATTTGAACCAGAGGACGCATTACGGCATTATGTTCAAAGGAGCTTGTTAAAACTCTGTCGCCCGATTTGAGAAATCCCTTGATAATATAGTTTAGACTTGCCGTAACTCCCGATGTAAAAATAACATGGGTTGCCGGCTGAAAATTAAAGAGCTTACACAAGATTTCTCTTGTTTCGATGACGGCAAGACCTGCTTCTTCGGTTTCGGTGTAGGTACTGCGGTTAAT
>CAJPPE010000263.1 GCA_905372345.1 uncultured Treponema sp.
AGCTCTCAAAAGGAAAGCCTCTTCTTAAAATATACGAAATAAAGTCCTCTGCCACAATGAACGAAAAATTCTTTTCTTCCATAAAAAAATTTTGCTCCATCAGCGGCACCGAGATAAAAAACTCAAATGTAGTGTATGCAGGAAACCTTTCTCTTCCGGCAAGCGATGAGCATGGGGCTTACATCTCGTGGAAAGATTGGTAAACAAAAAACCGGCCGATTCTTTTTAAGAGCCCGCCGGTCTTGTACAAAGTGCTTCTAAAAATCCAACGAAGTTTTAGAAAGATTTACTTTCTGTTCTTTTTAATTTGCTCAATGGCATATTCTAAGGCTTTTTCATAGAACTCCTGCGGGGGTTCTTTGATGAAGTTCTTTTCCATTAGCATTTTGGTCAAGGAGCGGCTTTCTTCAATATCTTTTTTTGCTCTTTGGTAGGCTTCATCCCATGTCATGGTTACGCGGGCCAAGCCTTCCTTAATGGCCTGCATTGCAACATCGGCGGCTTCAACTGCAAAGACGTCTTCATCCTGCATTGTAACTACGATATTGTCGGGATTGATGCCCTTCTTCTCGGAATAGTCTGCAATTGAATGAGAACAGCGGATAGCCATTCCATCGGAAATCTTTTTGGCTCTTACCAAAAGAGCACCCTTTAGGATACCGGGGAAACAAACGGAGTTGTTAATCTGATTCGGGAAGTCTCCACGTCCTGTTCCGACGATAAAGGCACCGGCAGCCTTAGCTTCATGGGGCCAGATTTCGGGGATGGGGTTTGCACAGGTAAAGACTATAGCTTTTTTATTCATCGAGGCAACCTGTTCCTTTGTTACAGTATTGGGCCCTGGAGTAGAAAGAGCGATTAAAACATCGGCACCCTTCATTGCTTCATCAAAGGTTTCAATCTTTTTAGGATTGGTCTGCAAACAGAGCTCCCACTTTCGGTAATAGCGTTTATCTTCTTCTATGTCTTTTCGGCCTGAATGTAATGCTCCTCTTGAGTCGCAGATAATCATATTTTCAGGCTTACCGCCGTCAGCCAAGATAAGACGGGCTATTGTCGTGTTTGAAGCACCGGCTCCCAAAAGAACAATCTTGCAGTCTTCCATCTTTTTACCGGCAAGTTTTATAGCGTTTAAAAGACCTGCAAGGGTTATACAGGCAGTGCCTTGAGCGTCATCATGCCAAACGGGAATTTCGCAGACCTCTCTCAAGGTATCCAAAACCTTAAAGCAGTCGGGCTGTTGAATATCTTCAAGGTTTACGGCTCCTACCGAAGGTTCAAGCATTCTGACAAAATCGATGATCTTGTCGGGGGCATGCTTTCCGGCTTTTACGCCCCGTTTTCCTTCTTCGTCAACCCTTACAATAGAATCGATACACAGAGGATATGAGTCAACGCCGCCTAAATATTTCATAAGCATACATTTGCCTTCCATAACTCCCAATCCTCCGGGAGGGGTGCAGTCACCGTCGCCTAAAACCCGTGTAGAGTCGCTTACAACAGCAACCAAGTTCCCTTTGTTGGAAAGAGCAAAGGATGTTTCATTATCATCGCGAATCGAGGTAGAAATAGCAGAAACGCCGGGCGTATACCAAACGTTAAACCAATTAAAACCGTACAAACCGCATTTGGGGACAGTCTGGAGCTTTCCGCCGTAAAAACTGTGTGTTAAAACGGACAGTTTTTTTAAAAAATGCGTTTTCGCGAGAGCCTTTTCATCATCCGTAAAATCGGACGGGAATAATTCAGTAATGGAGTTCAACTCCTTATCTATGCTTTTCATAAGATAATGATAACATAAGAACAAGATTTTATCAAGCCTTAAATTTTATTTACAAAGATGAAATAATTTTATCTGCCGTTTCGTCGGGGGAGAGGTCTTTCGGGTTTATGGAAAAGGAAGCCAAAGCCTTGTAGATTTTCATACGCCTTTCGTATATCGAAAAAAAACGGTCTTCCGCATCTTTTTCATTTTTAATATTTTCTCCTAAAAAGGCAGGGTAAAAACCTTCTTTATGTGCAGCCGTTTTTATTCTATAAAAAATCTCGGCCGGAGCGGTATCGATTAAAATTATTCGGGGAAAATCTTTTAGTTTTTTGATAAGAGCTTCGTTTTCCGCATAGCCTCCTCCGGTGCTGACAACGGCGTTTACCTCATCACAGTGAACGGCGTTCTCGCACCCACAGCTAACGGCGTTTTTTTCATTTGAAGAGGGTAAAAATTTTTCGATTATTTTTTCGATTATTTTGCTAAAGCATTCAAATTCTTTTAGACGGAATTTTTTTTCTCCAAAGACTTGATAAAGTTCTCTTATATTTTTCCCGTAAACTTCTTCCATATAGGAATCCGTATCTACAAAAGAAGCTTTAAGTTTTTTTGAAAGAGCCCTGCCCGTTTCGGTTTTTCCGGCTCGGCTCATTCCGATTAAAAATACAATCATCAAAATATTTCCTTATAACTGGTTATCGTGATAACTGGTTATCACGATTTATTTCTTTTCGATTTTGCGCAAAATTAGAAGCTCAGCCAATTCGCCCGAATAAGGTTTTCTTTGAGCGTTTAAAAATGAAAGAGAACCGTCTTCATTTTTTATAAAAAATTCACTCAGGATATTTTGCTCAAAATATAAAATAATAATTCCGTCCTTTGCTATAAGCCACTTACCATGCGAGATTTCAGGCTCCGTTCTTCCTTCTTTAAAAAGTAAAACCCTTGCAGTTTGATCGGCTTTAAATTCTACCGAGTAACTCGTAATCCCATTTCGGGATGTCCCGTTTCGGGATGAAGGAAGGTCCATAACATAAAGGCCCAAAAAAGGATCTTCCGGTTCGGGATGTTCCAATAGTTTTGTACCTTGACGGCTCTTACAAGAAAAAAACAACAAGACAACAAAAAGCGGAGTACAGAAAAAAAATGTCAATAATTTCAATTTCCGAGTTTTGCACGGGCCAGCTCTTTAAGCTGATTTTCCGTAAA
>CAJPPE010000264.1 GCA_905372345.1 uncultured Treponema sp.
CCCTATCAATAACAATAAGGAGCGTATAATTTTTTCAATAAAAACACTTAAAAATATTTTTTTCATATCTTGATTATAAAACTCATTGCACTTATAAAAATGATATTCATAATAGTTATGATTATAGTCAATTCTATTACAAACCGTTTTTTAAAAATAGATAAAAGCATGAAGATGTTTTTTATATCCATCATGGGGCCGTATACGAGGAAGCCCATAATTGAAAAGAGTGAAAAAGGTCCATAAAAGCTTCGGGCAATAAAGGCATCCGATGTTGAACATGCAGAAAAAATAAAGGCAAAAAGCATCATAATTAAGATTCCGCCCAAAGAATTGGATTCATTAAATTTTATAAAAAAATTACTCGGCACTCCGGCTCTTATTAGGGAAGTAAATAATGCTCCCAATATAAAATAAGGACCGACATTAAAAAATTCCGCTCCGCTGTGCAAGAACATTTCTTTTAGATTTTCAATAAAGGATCTTTGTCCGGAACCATGAGATGCGCTGCAAGAGTCTTCGCAGTTGCAGCCGCAAGAACAATGATTATCGTTTTCTATGTCTTTCTTCAAATATTCATTTTTAGGATAGAACAAAAGCAATATCCCGATTGAGGCGGCTGTTACTATACCTAAGATTATCCTATATACTGCAATCATCGGATATTCAGGAAAAGCATATAAGGTGGCCATTATTGAAATGGGATTTAAAATAGGAGCTGCAAGCATAAAGGTTACCGCAATAGGCATGATAACCCCTTTTTTTATAAGTCCTGAAAGAACAGGCACCGAGGCACATTCACATACCGGAAAAACAAGTCCGCCGAATACGGCCGTTAAAAATCCAAGACCGTGTCTGCTCGGAAAAACTTTAACGATAAAATTTCCCGAAATAAAAACATGCAGGATTGAAGATATAACTATCCCCAAAAGCATAAAAGGAAAGGCTTGAAGGAGGATGCTTAAAAAAATCGTGTTGGTTGTAGTTATAAAACTTAACATAAATTAAAAATACTGTGATGCCAGTTTTAGGATATACAGCTCTACATAGTTTTTCAGGGCATTTCTATCTTTTATTTTTGACAGACCGGGAGACTCCAGCAATGTTTTAGCTAATCCTCTCACTCTGTCAGGGTTAAAACTGGAAACGGAAAGAGTTTTATTTATTCCCCGTAAATAATCACGGATTAAAGCGTTTACGTCATTTGTTAAATTTTCCCGTGCCGGATGGCTCAATGTATGATTCCATTCGTCCAGATTTTTTTCGAGAGCTTGGGTTATTGTCATTCCTTCAGGGACAAATTCATTGCTGATTTTTTCTGCAACATCTTTTAATTTTTGCTTAGGCTTTTTATCCGCAACTTCTTTTTTTTCAGGTTGAGCAGTTTGCGGCATTTTTTTCTTACGTTTAAAAAATGCAATGATTGCAGAAATGATAGGAATCGTATACCAGAATGGAAGAAGAATTTTTGTATCGCTTAAAATCTCGTGCCTGTTGAGCATTAAAATTTCGCTATATGATGCAGGTTTACCTGCCGGAAAAATTCTGTTGATTTCCATAGCTTGGATTTCATTTAAGCGGGGATCTGCAATAATTGATAGAATAAAAGTAGCATTCAAAAGTCCGTATAGATTCGGTGCTGAATGAACGGTTATTTCTTTTAATAAATCGTTAAAAGCCGAATCGTTTTTCATTGACTCATCTTGTTCAAAATTTATCAGCATATCATGCCATTTTTTTATACACAGCTCCTTGATTGGTTTTCTTGCTTCGTTGATTAGTGATATTAAAAGAGGAACAACTTTTTCGGTCAGTAAATAGAATCTATCATTTGAAGAATTTGTAAAGGTAAGAATATCCGGAATTATGTATTTTTCCGAAGTGCTTGTTTTTTCCTTCATAAAATTCTGTAAGGTTTCCTCAGAATATTGACCAAGCAGCGGAATCCCTCTTGAATCGGTAAACTGGGTTATTTGCTTCATTGTAAAATAATAAGGTGCTTTCTGAAAAGCAAGAAGTAGGTTTTTTAAAGCCGTGTCCGTTTGAAGATCTTTTTGAACCTTGTTCCTGTAATAGTTGTTTAAATATTCCAGAATACCTGCGGCTTGAAGCAAGGCTACTTCGTCAGGCAGCTTTTCATTCTTTTTGGCAAATTCCTGTTTTATAAAAGCACAAAGTTGGCCCCACAATATATAGTTGTCGCCCGATTCTTTTACATTTTGAAAACTATTAACACTGTGTGCCATAGTTTTTGATATAAAGGTCTTAACCGTAAATTCTTTACCGGGATTGGCTACTAACAGCCGCTTTTGCATATAGTCCCTGCTTTCATCTTTTGACAAAAAAAGTTTGACCTTATCCATAGCTAAATTTAAAAGTTTTTCGGTTTTGTAAGAGCCGGGAAAGACTAGAGGCGGAATATCTCCGTTATAGTTTAAGGCATATAAAAAAGAATTTTCCCGAGATTCCGGATTTAACTCGGCCATATCGTCTGAAACATTTATTGCTTTCAGAAGTTTTACCGGAAAATTTCTTGGTAAATCAGATAAAAGAGGAAAAGGAATGTCGGGATGCTGCTCAAGATTTGCATACTGACGTGATATATTATCTACATGGAAATATGGAACAAATATAAGGGTTGTATTGGACTTATCCGTCGTTATTATTATATCTCCCTCATCTTGTATTTTTTTTAGTTCGTTTAAAAGGGTTTCTAGAGAAATTTCAAGATGGACAGCCAATTCCGGCTTTTGCTGTAAATAATGGCGTGCATAGCGTTGGAGATAGTCTTGAAAAGGCTGCAAGGTAACTTGAGCACTACCTCTGCGTAAAGAGAACATTCGTAACAGGTGCAGTAAATCCGTATAAATAGTCATCTCAGCATTATACACAATATTTTTTAATAATTCAAGATTGCAGTACCTTTATATTTTTATTTTTTGGAATTGCATAAATTTTTTTT
>CAJPPE010000265.1 GCA_905372345.1 uncultured Treponema sp.
GTACCCAAGAACATTTTGATTTTTATAGAAAGTTATATAAATACAATCAAAATCAGCAACAAGAAAAACGCATAAGTATAGTTGGGGCAGATGTAGAACATCAACCGATTCTTGCTTATGCAGCTATGTATTCTATAATTAGAGAGAAAGAAGATTTAAACAGTCTTTCAGATATAAAAATTCTGTTGGAAAAACTTGTATTAAAAGGTGAAATGGATAAAGATATTTATTCCATTGCACAAAAATGTGATAAATTGCTTTTTGATGAAGAAATGGGAGAAAGTCTTTTGGGTAAAAAGGATTTTCAATTATTAAAAGTAATTAATGATAATATTTTAAATTGTAAAACACTTTACGGCAGCCCGCAAAATGAATTCAATAAAAAAAGAGATAAGATGATGTATGATAATTTCCGTATCTTGGATAACGATAAAAATAAGTATTTCGGCATTTGGGGGAATTTTCATGTTTGGCAATTTCAAGTAAACGGTCTTTTACCTTTTGCATCATACATAAAAGCTAATAAATCTTACAGCGATAAAATATTATCTATTATGATTCAATATATAAACTGTATGTATGCTAATCCTCAAAGAGACTATGAACCGGAAAAAATCGAAAATAAGATGTTTTACCTTCAAGCATCTTATCAGGATAAATTGGAAAAAAATAAGGGGAATTTATATATCTATAAGCTGAATTATAAAAACTCCATCTTTAACAAAATGAATATCAATGGAAAAAAAGCAAAGCCGGGAGAAACTTTTATAACCGATCTATATCAATATTTGATAACGGTAAAAGATTCTCCCGCTTGCAAAAAGGTAGATTTCACAAAACACTCAAAATAGCTGGCAGCCTTGTAAAATGACAGTAACTTATGCGCTCAATGGTTTATCTTTAGGGCTTAAATCTTTTTTAAAAAGTTTAATCGCTATAAATGCGGATAAAACCGTAACCAGTGTGTCTATTATTGGGCTTGAAATCCAAACTCCCCGTGTTCCAAAAAATACGGGGAGAATTAATACGGCCGGAATATAAAGTAAAAATTGGCGGGCAATTACCAGTATGCCTGCATATTTCGCTTTACCCAAAGCTTGAAAGAGGGTTAAATTGATAATCATAATTGCCGACAAAGGAAATAAAGACATAGCAAGCATTGCATTCGTTCTTCCTAAAGATATAAGCTCTTTATTTTTCAAAAAGAGACCCAAAACCTGTTCAGGTATAATTAAAAATACCAGCCAAAATATCAGTGATAAAAATAATCCGAAGCCGTAAAAAAGAAATGTTCCTTTTTTTACCCTTTCAAATTTTTGTGCTCCGAAATTGGTTCCTGCAAAGGGCTGATAGCCTTGACTTATTCCCCAAAGAGGAATAAAGGATAACATCATATATCTAAAAAAAGCACCCATCAAAATTACCTGATCTTCTCCGCCGTATCTTTTTAATGTAGAATACATAACTGCCTGCTGTAAAAGAGCAAAGACTTGCATCAACATTGCAGAAAAGCCGATTGAAAGAGTTTCTTTTACGATACTTTTTTGAAGCTTAAAGTGTTTGAATTTAATGTTTTTACTGAAGAATACGAAGTAACAAAAATTACAGATTGCAAGAACCACTTGAGATATTACGGTTGCTATAGCAGCGCCTTCAAGTCCCTTTTTTAAAACAATTACAAAGACAGCATCTAAAATAATATTTAGTACAGCACTTATTCCCATCAAAAGCATAGCAAGACCCATTCGGCCTTCTCCTCTCATAACCATGTTGGCTGCTTGACCGAAGTTTACAAAGACTGAACCGATATATACAATCCGCAGATAGCTTACTCCCAATCGTAGCATTTCTCCTTCAGCTCCTATAAGTCTCAAAAGTTGAGGTGCAAAAATTAACCCGACTGTCATAGTTCCCAATGAAAAAAGAAGAGTCAACAAAAGGACATTTCCCATAATAGAATCAACGGTTTCTTGGTCGCTTCTTCCTACCGCTCTCGAAAGAACCGAAGCGGAACCTATACCTACTAAAACGGCAATACCGTTATTTATCAGTGTAAATGTATAAGCTAAACTGATTGCTCCTAAAGCTACGCTGCTTACATATCTTCCTACGAATATTGCATCTACAAAACTGTATAAGCTGATTACAAACATTCCGATAATGCCCGGAATGCTGAGTTCGAGCATAAGCTTGAACATATTACCTGAAATCAAATGTTCTCTTTTATCCGTCATAAGAACCTCCATAACTGACGTATACGTCAGTTATATTATATAAAAAGAAAAAATAAAGTCAATAGCGGCTAACTAATTTTTTTATTCGATTGTAAAGCTTTTTTTTACACAAAAATAGAGAAGGTCATGGATATCTTTCTTGCCTTTATCAAAAACGGTTTTGTCTTCAAAGAGTTCATAAATTATAAGGATTCCGTTAAAAAGACGTGAGTAAAGCCGTCCTGCTTTGCTTGTTTTATACTTTATTTTTTTACCGGCAAAAGCTCCTTCTTTAAACAAATGTTCAAGGTTTTCGCTTATAAACTTATGAGCTTGATCTTCAAGTTTCCAAAAAAGAGTCTCATATTCTTTGTCATATAGAATTTCGGCAAGAAACATTAGATAGAGCCGCTTTTCGGAAACATTATCAAATAGTTTTGCTTCTAAAGCCTGAGTTACAATTTCGTAAGGGTCATCAATTTTTTTTGCAGAACTAAAGATTTCTTCATTGCGTCTATATCGAAAATAGTTTCCTTCCTGCATTATGGCAAACATTATAGCTTTCGTGCTTTTAAAGTACTGATAAACTCCTCCTTTTGAAAGGCTTGTAGCGGCAACAATATCTTCCATCGTAGTATTATGAAAGCCCTTTTTTAAAAACACCTTTTTTGCGGCTTCTATTATCTCATGTGTCCGCTCTTCTTTTGTTTTCCGTTTAAATTTCGCCATATCTATATT
>CAJPPE010000266.1 GCA_905372345.1 uncultured Treponema sp.
AGTTTATTCTTATGCCTTTTTTTAATTATGGGTAGTTTTGCAATAGGACAAAACTTTGATTTGGCAGGCTTCGGATATACGGACGGACCTCCCGTTGCTTATTTTATTAAATTCCAAAAAGGGAACAAGATTGAAATAAGCTGGTATGATGCAAAAGAACAAAAGGTAAAAAAGAGCTACAAGTACCAAAAAAAGTACATAGGTAGGTTTCCTTTATTTGAATTGGATGCCGATATGCCCGATGACCTATATGCAAACCTTGATCCAAAATCAAAAGAATATTTAGGCAATAAATTTATGCTTTTAACGGGCTTAGCAAAAAAAGCTTGGGGAGAAAACGAGGATGCAGTTATAGGCCTCGGTATGCTGCCCGCACACAAGGGCAAAAAAGCTTCAGGATTTTTTACAAGATTTCCCACAGGAGGAACAGGAGAGTATCCTTGTTTTAATTATGAAAATGTAAGTTCGTATTTTGTCGAAGAATCAAAAGAAGGAAAAAAAGAGTATAAAATAGAAAATTTATCAATTATGGAACAGGACACCCCTTGGGTAGAAGGTGCAGACGGCTGGGGTATAGGAGAGACCTTTACAATAAGCACCGAAAACAGATCTTTTTATAAATATATACTCTTGATGAACGGCTATATTTCCGCTTCAAATCCTAAACTATACGATGAAAACGGAAGAATTAAAAAGATAATGGTTGAGGGAGTTAAAAGCGGTAAGAAAAAAGAATTTACCGTAAAGGATACGCCCCATCCTCAAACTGTAGACATAAGTTTTTTACCGGAACAAGAAGATGTTAAGGTAACAATATTGGATGTGTACAAGGGTACTAAGTACGAGGACACTGCTATTCATTTTATGATTTTGTGGAGAACAGAGGTTATTCCATACGAATAAAAACTTTTATTAAGGAGAGAAAGAAAATGTTTTTAAAAAGTAAAATCGGTTTATTTAAAAAAAACTTATTCCTATGTCTTTTTTTAATTATGGGTAGTTTTGCGATAGGACAAAACTTTGATTTGGCAGGATTCGGATATACCGGCGGGCCCCCGCTTGGTTATTTTATCGAATTCCAAAAAGGAAACAAGATCGAAATAAGCTGGTATAATGCAAAAGAAGAAGAGGTAAAAAAGGTCTATACTTACAAAAAAAAGTACATAGGCCGTTTTCCTTTATTTGAATTGAATACCGATATGCCAGATGACCTATATGCAAACCTTGATCCAAAATCAAAAGAATATTTAGGCAATAAATTTATGCTTTTAACGGGATTAGCAAAAAAAGCTTGGAAAGAAAACGAGGATGATATTATAGGACTGGGTATGCTGCCAGCACGCAAGGGTAAAAAAGCTTCAGGCTTTTTTACAAGATTTCCCTCAGGGGGCTCAGGAGAAACACCTTATTTTTACTATGAAAATGTAAGTTCTCATCTTGTGGAAAAATCAAAGGAAGGAAAACTAGAATACAAGATAGAAAATCTATGCAGCATGAGACAAGACACTCCTTGGGTAGAAGGTGTAGACGGCTGGGGTATAGGAGAGTCCTTTGTTATAAAAACATGGAATGACACCAGTGACAAATACATACTCTTAATGAACGGTTATATTTCAGCTTCAAATCCTAAACTCTACGATGAAAATGGGAGAATTAAAAAGATAATGGTTGAGGGCGTTAAAAGCGGTAAGAAAAAAGACTTCACCGTAAAGGATACGCCCCATCCTCAAACTGTAGACATAAGTTTTTTACCGGAACAAGAAGATGTTAAGGTAACAATATTGGATGTATACAAGGGTACAAAATACGAAGACACAGCTATTCATTTTATGATTTTGTGGAGAACAGAGGTTATTCCTTATGAATAAAATCACGGCAGTTCCTAATCGGGACTGCCGTTCTTTCCGTTAACAATAAAACATGCAAAAAAGCTTTATTTAAAGTTTGCTCTCTTACCTCATCCCTTGAAGCTGAAAATCTATAAGTATGAGTTTTAAAAACAAGAGCTTCTTTTTTTAAAATTTTTGAATCATGTAATTTTTTAAAATCAAAAGATGCAGGACAAAAAAAAGCCGAAGAAATACATACTGTTCCGGGCGGATTTCCTTCAAGGCTTGAAGGGCCGGCAACTCCGCTTACCGCAATAGAAACCGCAGGTTCAGGAGCACAAGAAGCATCAAAGAAATTTTTAACGGCACCGAAAGCCATAGCTTCTACGGTTTGCGGGCTTACCACGCCGAAATCTTTTATAATTTCATGCTTTACACTTAAAAGAGAAATTTTAGCTTCGGCTGTATATACAACATAACCGCCCCAAAGCACTTCCGAAGCACCGGGTATTTTTGTAAACTCGGAAGCTATCAGGCCTCCGGTCAAAGATTCGGCAGTTATAAGCTTAATACCTCTTTCTTTTAGAACAAAAAAAACTTTTTTTATAAGCTCAAAATCAATCATTAAAATTCCTATAAATAAGTATCACTCACGGCTAAGCTGTTCTTTAAGCTGATCGGATTTTATAGAAAAAAAGTTTTTTTCGGGGAAGCTGTTATTTTTAATCATTCTCACAGAGCCTTCAAAAGAAACTTTATCGGCTATCCTAAGACGACCGGCAGTAATATTCCCTTTAACGGAGCACCCTGATTTTAAATCAACCTTATCGGCTGCCGACAGGGAACCCACAACAGCACCTTCAACAACTATCGAAGCAGCTTTAACATACTGCACTCTACAGTCTGCATTCTTTGAAATATATAAGGAGCCTTGAGAATCTATAGCTCCGATAAATTTTCCTTCAATCTGTAAGGTTTCAGAGAATTTCATCACCCCGTCAAAAACGGTTTCCTTACCTAAAACCGTAACATTCTTTTCTTTATATTTATTATTCCGTTTCATTTGACCTCCGATCTTTTTATAAATTTATTAATTATGATAAAGCACAA
>CAJPPE010000267.1 GCA_905372345.1 uncultured Treponema sp.
TCCGCTTTATTTTCGGCTATCTCCTTGCATCTACTCCGCCTATTTGCAAAAAGGCTGACTCTTATAGAGCTTTTATTTCTTCAACGGAAAGCCCTGATATTGTACAAATATCATTGATTGGATAATTCATACCTTTCATCAGCTTTGCCGTTTCAAGCTTTGTTTTGTATGAGCCGTCAGAAAAACCTTGTTGTATTCCCTGTTGTATGCCAATCCTTAGGCTTTCTTCTCTCTGTACTGCGATGTCTGTATCATAATCGTATTCGGCTACTAACATGTTGATCACCTCCCGTGATTTTCTCATTAAATATTCTCTTAAGATTCCTTTTTCTATACATATCTTTACCGCATTGGTAAAGCCTTTTTCAGGGTCGAGTTGGGTTTGCGTTCTTATCTCTTCTACAAAGAGACTGTATTCTTCAAGCGGTTTGCAGGCTGCTAAGACTTTATTTGCTTTGTCTGTGTTGATATTGAGCACTTGAACCGTCAATTCCAGCGGCACTTGTTCAGGTTTTGTGATAAATGCATCGGACAGCTTTAGAACTGTAGTTTCAGGGTAGTCTTCCTTGCCGTTATAAAAAACATAGAATTCAGGTGTGGGGATTTTTGACAGCTTTCTTAAATACCTATCAGTCGGTGCTTGCAGTTTTTCGTAGAGCCTAGCTATGTATTCTAAAAAACGCAAAGGCATATTCTCGTTTATGGTTGATTGATGTTCTGCCAGCACGATGATTTTACCGTCTACAAGACAAGAAACATCATTGATTATGTTCATGTACATGACATTATCGAGCCTTATATTTTCTACCGGCGACGAAAGCGGAAGGTTCGTACCGTGCAAGGCGTTGTAAAGAGATAAGAAATTTTCTTTTGCCTTTTCATCTTCACTGAAAAGGTCAACAAAAACCGAGTCTTTATATTTTCTGTTTGAAGTACTCATAGCCCCCCTCATTGATTGTATTATATCACAATTACTGCAATTTTGTAAGAGAATATTTTTTAATTGTTTCAATGTTTCAGACATTTTTATTTAAAAGCAAGAAATATTAAAAGCACTTTGAATTATAGTTTTATATTCTTCAATTGTTGAGGCTTGTACTAATTCTTGGCGGAGGCGAGAGCCGTCGGGTATGCCTTTGGTGTAGGCTGCAAAGCGTTTACGCATTTCGCGGCAGCCTTTTTCTTCTCCTTTTTCATCGCATAAAAAGACGAGCTCTTTAAAGCCGGTGCTGATTTTTTGTTCCGTGCTTATTTCGCCGTATGTTCCATTGGTCAAAAGTTCTCTTGTTTGGGTAAAAACAAAGGGGTTTCCCATAGCCCCGCGGGCAAACATTATGCCGGCACAGCCTGTTTCTTCAAGCATTTTTTTGGCATCCTCAGGTGAAAACAAATCTCCCGATCCGAAAATCGGAATTTGATAAGGCTTTGCAAATTGAACCAGCTCTGCAAGAATGTTCCAATCGGCCTTGCCCGAATACACCTGTGAGCGGGTACGGGGATGGAGGGTAAGCATTTTAACCCCGGCATCTATGGCGGCCGAGGCTGCTTCTTTCCAGTTAAGTTTGTCGGCGGTAAAGCCTGAGCGTATTTTAAGGGTTACGGGTATCTTATAAGGGGCCATAGCATCGTTTACGGCCTTTACAATCCTGTACAAAAGAGGAATGTCCGTCATCAAGGCTGATCCGGCCCCGTTTTTGGTAATCTTTGCCATGGGGCAGCCCGAATTTATGTCGATACATTCGGGAGAATATTTTTCGGCGATTATGACGGCTGTTTTTGCCATGTATTCTGGGTTTGAGCCGAAAATCTGTACGGCATAAGTTTTTTCGTTAGGAGCTCTTTCGATGAGGCTTTCGGTTTTATCGGAATCCCTCACGAGGGCTTCCGAGGATACCATTTCGGTGTATGTAAAATCCGCACCGCAATCTATGCAGATTGAACGGAAGGCCTTGTCGGAGTAGCCTGCAACAGGGGCTAAAAAGATGTTCCCCGATAAAAGAAGCCCGCCTATTGAGACGGGCTTGTAAAGCGTTAATTCTGCCATCTTATTCCGGCAGCCGGAAGAGCTTGCAGCTGTTTTTCCAAAGTTGATCGGCAAGTTCTTCAATATCCATGGAAAGCATCTCAGCCATAAACTTTACGGTTTCGATTGTGTTGGCCGGCATATTCCTTTGGCCTCGGTATACCGAAGGCGGCATAAAGGGGCTTTCGGATTCGACAACAATGCGGTCAAGAGGAAGGGCCAATACAGTATCATGCAAATTTCTTGCATTGCGGTAAGTCAAATTTCCCGCAAAAGAGAAGTATAAAGGAAGGTTTAAAGCTTCTTTTGCATAAATATCGTCTTCGGAGTAGCAGTGTAAAACGCCTCCTTCTTTGGGAATCCTTTCCTTTAAGATATCAAGAAGATCCTTTCCGGCTTCTCTATTGTGAATAATTACCGGAAAACCTGCCTTTGAGGCAATGTCGAGCTGAGCGATAAAAAGCTCAATCTGAGAGCGTTTGTCTCCGTATTTTTTGCAGTAATCAAGGCCTATTTCTCCTACGGCCACTACATTGGGTAATTTTAAGCTTTCTTCTATTGTTTTTTGCCAGTCTTTTCCGGGAGATGTAACTTCAGACGGAGATACACCTACGGCATGGTATACCGCCGGTGAAAACCTAAGAGTTTCATACACCTTGGAAAAGTCGTGGAGACTGTTACATATACTTACTATTCTTGTTACAGAGCCTTGGCGGGCTTCCTGTACAACGCGTAATTGCTCAATCGGATCGGAATAGATCAACCCGACATGAGCATGAGTATCAAAAATCTGCATATTATTCTTCCATATAAATTTGATATAATAAATTCTTACCCATTAATTAAGGGTAACATTACTGTCTTGTACAGAATAGCATAGAAA
>CAJPPE010000268.1 GCA_905372345.1 uncultured Treponema sp.
ACCATATATAATGTAATTATGGGACGCTGGGATAAACTCATTAGAAAAATAACATCTCTAAACAAAGATATGCGTTTTTTAGAATTAAAAAAAGTGTTAGAGAGTTATGGTTATGTTATGAGTTCTCCTAAAACTGGAAGTAGTCATCATACTTTTAGAAAGCCCGGATGCAACCCAATTACAATACCAAATCATGAACCAATAAAAGTAGTCTATGTTAAGATGGTAAAAGAGATAATCGAATCAGAGCAGCTGAATAAAACACAGGAGAAAACAGAATGAAAACTTTAGAAGAATACATGAAATTACCTTACAAACTGGAAATAATTCCTGATACCGATGAAAAAGGGTTTGCCGCTTCTTATCCTGAACTTCCCGGATGTGTAACCTGTGGATCAAGTATTGCAGAAACAGTATTAAATTCCGAAGATGCCAAAAGAGCATGGATTTCTGCGGCTATTGAAGAAGGAATAAAAATTAACGAACCTGAAGATATGGATACATCATCCACTCAACTGGAATTGAGAATGTCTAAAACTTTACATAAAACTCTTTGTGAAAACTCAAAAAAAGAGGGGATGAGTATAAATCAATATTGTGTTGATTTACTTTCAAAAAAATCTAAAGAAACAAGATTAAGATAAATTTTGTTCACGCACAAATTTACCCAAACACCTTCTTTATTGCCGAGCTTAAATCTTCCGCTTTAAAAAGCTGTGATGTGTTTATATCTCCCGCTTCGGAATCGGAAGGAGGAGGCGATACGACTTTTGTAAAGCCCATGCTTTGGGCGGTTTTGATTCTTTGCTTTAATTTTTTGACGCTTCGGATTTCTCCTGCGAGGCTTAACTCGCCAATGTAGGCTCCTTCTTTTTGGGCAGGTATATTTGCACGGGCGGAATAAAGAGCAAGTGCTATGGCGAGGTCGGCGGCGGGTTCTTTAAGCCTTATGCCTCCTGCAACATTTACATAAATATCCTGATCCGAAAATTGTAAGCCTATTCTTTTTTCCAAAACGGCGGCGATGCGGCTGACGCGGGCGGAATCTATCTTGTCCGAAAAAACTCTTGTAACCGCGCCCTTGGCAGGAACCGTAAGGGCCTGTATTTCTACCATAAAAACACGGCTCCCCTCGCAGACGGGAACGGCAGCGGAACCCGCAGGCAGAGCCCCTGTCCGATTGGTAATAAATAATGAAGACGGGTCATCTATAGCTTTTAAACCGCTTTCATCCATCGAGAAAATTCCAAGCTCGTCAACCGAGCCGAACCGGTTTTTTAGAGCTCGCAAAAAACGCACATCGTCTTCTGTCCTCTCAAAGGAAATGACCGTATCCACGAGGTGTTCGAGAACCTTAGGCCCCGCTATGTTTCCGTCCTTTGTTACATGGGCAGTTAAAAACAAAACGCTGTCCCTCTCTTTAACCCAAGATACAAGCTCGTGAGCACATAGCTTTAACTGATTTATAGTTCCCGGAACGGCTCCGGCATCTGCGGAATACATAGTTTGAATTGAATCGATTATAACAAAAACGGGATTTACCTTGTTTAAAACTCTCTCTACATCTTCCAACCTGCAAGTGCATAAAAGTTCAATATTTTTTAAAGGAAGATTCAGCCTGTCGGCACGGGAACGGATTTGCCCGCCCGATTCTTCTCCCGAAACATACAGAACTTTTTTTACGGAACCGGAAGAAGAGGCCGAAGCAGCTTGTAAGAGCAGTGTCGATTTTCCTATGCCCGGCTCTCCTCCGATTAAAATTGCCGAACGCTTTACGGCACCACCTCCCAGCACCCTGTCAAATTCCGCAATCCCCGTAGAAAGGCGGACGGCATCATTTGCTTCAATAGCATCAAGAGGAACGGAATGAGCTTCTTTTACAAATTTTTCTGCAATGCTCCTTTCGGCTGCGGAATAATCTTGATTGATTGTAACTTCTTCAAAAGTATTCCATTCGCCGCATTCGGGACATCGGCCGAGCCATCGGGCTTGAGTGTAACCGCATTTGTTGCAGCGGTGTGCAAGGTCTCCTGTTTTCTTTTTTGCCATGTGCTTTCCTTAAAATTAAAGTGTTAAGGCATTACCTCATTTAATCTCAGTCTTCCAATCTTTGATAGTCCGTTTTTCTTCATCAAAACTTGAACCGATTGCTATAATTTTTTTACCGCTGCCTGAGTACTTGTCTGCATAGCCTTTCTCTTTGATTTGTTTTACGGCATTTTCCGCCGTTTCATTTGAGGTAAGCTTAAATTCAAAGATATAAACCTTATCTTGAAATTCTACAATGCAGTCAGCCCGTCCGGTTGCACAATGAACTTCCGTATGAACAAACTGATTCATAAGGGCAAACACAAGATATACGGCAGTCTGATAATTTTGTTCACGCAAAGCTAAATCTTTTTCGGTTAAATTGTCGTAAGGTATTCCTGAAATTATTCCCTTCATCTTTTGCATAAAGCCGTCTACATCTCCGGCTTCAATTTGCTCATAAAATTCCCAAATCGAAAGTCCTGTTTTATCTGTTCTTATCGGTGTGTAAGCCGGAAGCAAGTTATCCAAAAAGCCGTAACGCACTTCATCATTCGGAAAGCCCAAGCGGTACAGTCTTGAAAAATCGTTATATTCCTTAATTGTTAAATACCCCGATTGGAAAAGAATGGGCAAGGGATTTATTGCATCTGCTCGATAGGCTTCCAGACCGGACTCGTTCATCTTTACATTTCCGTCAAGGTCGGGAATATTATAATAAGCTTTTTTTAAGTATTCTACCAAAAATGTAGGCGTACCTGTTGCAAACCAGTAGTCACGCATTCTTCCGTCAGCAAAAACATTTAACAAGCTAAATGGATTGTACATATTTTTTCCGTCTTCGGAAAATTTATAGCCGTCATATCTTTGCTTTAA
>CAJPPE010000269.1 GCA_905372345.1 uncultured Treponema sp.
TAAAAACATTTTAGTACACTTGAGTTTTTTACTGATGGTAGTTTTATTTCTATCATGTACAAAGGCTCAGGCAGAACAAAAATTACCCATTGGAGGAAACGGAATGATTAAAGAAATATATCTTGCAGGCGGCTGCTTTTGGGGCGTTGAGGGATATTTTCGCCAAATTCCCGGTGTTAAAGAAACGGATACGGGTTATGCAAACGGAAAAAGCGATTCTGCAAACTACAAAGGCTTGCATCATAGCGACCATGCCGAAACTGTGAAAATAGTTTATGACGCTTCCAAAGTAAGTTTACAAGAATTATTGGCCCATTATTTTAGAATAATCGATCCTACATCTTTAAACAAACAGGGAAACGATGCAGGCCGCCAATACAGAACAGGTATTTATTATGTAGACGATTCTATGATTAAAGAAATACAAAGTTTTGTAAAGTTTATGCAAAAAAAATATTCGCGGCCCATTGTTGTTGAGGTTGAAAAACTTAAGCATTTTATTCTTGCAGAAGACTATCATCAAGACTATCTTCAAAAAAATCCGGGAGGATATTGCCACATAGACCTAACCCTTGCTTTAAAACCTCTTTATGATGAAAGTAAATTTAAAGTACCGTCAAAAGAAGAATTAAAAAAATCCTTAAAACCGATACAGTTTTCGGTTACACAAGAAAAGGCAACGGAAAGGCCCTTTACAAGCGAATATGATAAATTCGATGCTGAAGGAATTTATGTTGATATTACCACAGGAAAGCCTCTTTTTTCTTCATTAAATAAATATGATGCAGGCTGTGGATGGCCATCATTTACAAAGGCTATTACAACACAGGCCCTTCAATATTTGGAAGACAAAAGTCACGGCATGACAAGAACTGAAGTCGTTTCAAAAACAGGCGGAGCCCATCTAGGTCATGTTTTTAATGACGGCCCTACCGATGCAGGCGGCTTACGCTATTGCATTAACGGAGCATCCTTACGCTTTATCCCCTACGATAAAATGGAGAAAGAAGGTTACGGCGATTATCTTCCTTATGTAAAGCCTACGGGGAATTTTTAAAACCGCCTTAAAACTTAATTTATAAACTCCACAGGCTCGGTACGGGTTTTAGGTTCTGGGTGTTCTGCAGGATAACCGATAGCCGATATTCCGCAGACCACATGATTTTTAGGAATATTAAAAGAATCTAAAACCCGTCTTATTTCAGGCGAATTGCATTTTTCCCTCAACTGATTTATCCAAACAGAGCCCAAACCCAGAGCATGGGCTGCAAGATAGATGTTTTGAATTGCAACAGAAGAATCACAGTAACCGAAGCGGTCATCTTCTTCAAAGCTGATGAGTATCAAAGCATCGCAATCATAAATTCTATAATTCGGAATATCGAGTACGGAAGAAACAGCCCTTGCAAGTTCCTGTATTTTTTCCCGATTATGCACAACGGTAAATTTTCTCATCTGTCTGTTTTTTCCTGTCGGAGAAGCCTTAGCACATTCTACAATTGTTTTAAGCTTTTCGTCTTCGACCCTCTCAGCTGTAAACTTACGGACACTCACACGCGTGAGCATGTTCTTAATAGCCTCATTCATCTCCCACCTCCAAAGTTCGATAATTGTTCTTCCATTAATATTATTTTAATCTATTTTTTTAAAACAAACAAGTATTCCGAAACATGGATATTTCTATTTTTAAGATTGCGGCTTCCTCGAAAAGTATTATATTTTATTTTGGAAGTTTTTAATTCTCCGTATTTTTGTAACATATTTTTCATCTCTTCAAAAGAAATAAAGCCTTCCGAATTGTATGAGATAAGAATATACTTTGAATCAAGAGAAGATATAATTTCTTCCATCGATTTTAGAGCAAGATAGGGTTTGTTAAAAGCGGAACGATTCCAGCCTTGGGTAATTCCGCTGACGGGGCTTATAGGAACATCAAGTTTATTTTTGAGAATTAAATTAAGCATAAAATAATTTGAACCGTAGGGGTGCTGATTATAAGGGGGATCGATATAAACAATATCAGCATTTTTTATTTCCTTTGAAAGGAGAACTGCATCTTTTGTAAAAATTTCAAGCTCGGAATTAAAATTACTAAAGACAGGCTCTTTTAATTCTACCTCTCCTAATATTCTTGTCAAGGCATTTTTTCCGCCGGCACCGAAACAGCCTATTCCCGTATTCTTATCTTTATAAAAGCCCTTAAATACACCGCTTGTATTTACGTGAATTGAAGCTTCGGTAATTAATGGAGCTAGAAAAAATCTTTTTAAATTTTCTTCTTGAACAATTTTATCGATAAGATTTCTGTATGTGTCAATCAAAAGAGCATTCCTATGTGTATAAAAAACCCTTTCGCCTTTTTCGATTTTATTGTCATCCTTGGGAGCATAGGTTTCGGTAATTATGCCGGGGATTTTTTTATTTAAAGAAGAAGATATAATTTCGTTTCTTAATTCATTACAAAGCTTTTTAGGATATTCTTCTTTGTTTGTAAGATAGCAAGCGTTTATTACATAAGAATAATTTTCCAAATCATTAACAATTATTTTTGAAGCATATTTTTTTAACATGCGGGCAACTATACCTGAACCCGAAAAAAGATCCGCACAGATAAGTTTTTCCTTATGCAAATATTTTGAAATAAGCTTCACCTCTTCTTCTATTTTATAGATTAAAGACCTTTTATTGCCGAGGTATGTAATTATCTGTGTGGTAAGAAAGTCCTTATCTTCTTGTTGTTCTTTCATAAGCTAAATTCTTTTTTATTCAAAGAAGGCTTATACTACTATAAAGATGAGAAAATTACAATAAGAGGAACAAGACATTTCTACAAAACTTTTTGCACTTTTTCGGTGAGAATATTTGTATCGTTTATCGATGCATTTTT
>CAJPPE010000270.1 GCA_905372345.1 uncultured Treponema sp.
TGGTAGAATATATCGAAAAGAACGGGTACGAAAACATAAAAGAAAGCCTATGAGTAAAACCATAAACCAAAACACAGATAAAACGGCAGAGGATGCCGCTCTCTTTCAAGAAAGAAAGCGTACCTTTGTTTCGGACATAGAACGCGGAGTCTATGACATAAAGGACAGCATCGATTATAAGTATTCTACAGGACTCGGTTTAAACGAAGAAGTCGTAAAAAAAATATCCGCACGCAAAAAAGAACCCGATTGGATGCTGGACTTGCGCCTAAAATCCCTCGCATACTTTAATGCCAGACCCATGCCGGACTGGGGAGCCGATATTTCCGATTTGGATATCCAAGAGATAATCCACTACATTGTTTCCGACACAAAGCCCTTGGCCGAAACTTGGGATGACGTTCCGGAAGAAATAAAAAAGACCTTTGACAGGCTGGGCATTCCCGAAGCCGAACGAAACTCCCTCGCAGGAGTGGGTGCCCAGTACGATTCGGAAGTCGTTTATCACAGTCTAAAAGAAGACTTGGAAAAACAGGGCGTAGTCTACTTGGATATGGAAACGGCCGTTCACAAGTACGAAGATATAGTAAAAAAGCATTTTATGCAGCTTATAAAGCCGAATGATCATAAATTTGCAGCCCTCCACGGTGCCGTTTGGTCGGGAGGTTCCTTTGTGTATGTTCCCAATGGCGTAAGGGTCGAGCTTCCGCTTCAATCCTATTTTAGACTGAATGCCCAGCAGTCGGGGCAGTTTGAGCACACCCTTATAATTGTAGAAGAAGGAGCCTATCTCCATTTTATTGAAGGATGCAGTGCTCCCAAATACTATAAAAACGCCCTCCATGCGGGAGCCGTCGAGCTCTATGTAGGAAAAAAAGCAACCCTGCGTTATTCGACAATCGAAAACTGGTCGAGGAACCTATATAACTTAAACACCAAAAGGGCTATAGTTGAAGAAGACGGAGCTATTGAATGGGTTTCGGGTTCATTCGGTTCAAGGGTTACCATGCTTTACCCTATGAGCATCTTAAAAGGCGACCGCTCCCGTTCGGAATTTACAGGGGTTACATTTGCTTCGGAAGGGCAGTGCCTTGACACGGGAACAAAAACCGTTCACATCGGAAAAAACACCGTTTCGGAAATGCGATCCCGTTCCATTGCAAAAAACGGAGGGGAAGCAAACTACCGAGGCCTTTTGTCCATAGGAGCAAATGCAACCGGAGCTAAGGCTGTGGCCGAATGTGAATCCCTAATGCTTGACGATAAATCCCGCTCCGATACGATTCCGATTATAGAATCCCATATCGATGATGTAGACATAGGCCATGAGGCTAAAATAGGAAGGATAAGCGAATCAATGGTGTTCTACCTTATGCAAAGAGGCTTGGATGAGGCTGCCGCAAAATCCCTTATCATCAAAGGCTTTGTAGAACCTATCTCCAAGGAACTGCCTCTGGAATATGCCGTTGAATTGAACAATCTTATTACAATCGAATTGGAAGGAACTATAGGATAGATATGAGTGACAGAACTTATTTTAAACGGCTTGACTACACAAAAACGGATATCCCTTCAAAGCCTTTTTGCAATTTAACCTGCAAGGCCAACGGCCGGGCCGAAGGTTGTACCGATGGCTGTTCCGAAGCTGAAAATATAGAACAAATGCCGATTGAGCAATTTTTAGAAACAGCCTCTTCGGAAGATATAGAAAAATTCTTTGACTTTACGAAGACAAAACGTGAAAAAAATTGCGGCCTCGGAGATAATTATATCCAAGAAGTAAGGGATAAAAGAAATTCTGGTATTTATATAAGAGTAAAAAAATGCGAAGATAAGGAAAAGATCGCCAATGTTCTAATCCATTTTACAATGGATCAAGCCAATAATGTTCTTTATGACCAAAATCTGATTATAATTGAAGAAGGAGCAAGGGCTAAAATCTTTTTTTATCATGATGTAAAAGAATACGATTGCTCAAAGGCCGATATTTTTAGAAACGGACTTTTAAGCATAGTTGCCGAAAAAAATTCTCAAGTAGAATTTATAAAGGTACAAAACTTAAGTCACTGCGGCATCAACTTTGAAACTGTAAAAATTTCTGCAATGGAGAAGGCTCAAGTTACCCTTTATGATATTCAGCTTGGAGCAAAGATAAACGGAGCTTCAACTTCTACCTATATGCCGGAAGAATGGGCTGATGTTCAAATATATCCCCTCTATTTTGCAGATAAGACCAGACGCATCGACTTGGAGCAAAATTTTATCATCAACGGAAAAAATTCTCTCGGTGCAATTACGGCAAAGGGCGCTTTAAAGAACATGGCTCATAAAATGTTCCGGGGCAATATCTTTTTAAACAGGGGCTGCTCAAAGTCTATTGCAAGGTTTTCGGATAACACGATTATGCTCGATAAGACCACTGTGGGTGCGACAATCCCGACAATCTTTTGTGATGAAGATGATGTTATAGGAGAGCACGCTGCGAGCTTTGAGGCGGTAAACAAGGCTAAGCTTTATTACCTTATGACCCGCGGTTTTGACGAGCTGAGTGCCAAAAAGCTCTTAATCGAGGCAGCTTTTAAACCGGTTTTTAACCGCATTGACGATGAAACGATAAGAGAAAAGCTCTTAGAGGAATTCAGTCTAAGCTTAGATGAGATAAAAGATTAATCTCTGAATCAGCTCATAATAAAAACAAGAGCCTCCCAAAAAATTATATTAATAAATAATTTGTAGAGATTTGATTTTTTTACATATTTGTGCTATATTAGCTATGCATAACAGTTTTATAAAATACTTAAAAAGTGCTTTTATTGTTGAAATTAAGCGAAAATTTTATAAATTAAAGATTAAAATAGAGATTGTTAATTTTTTAAACATCTC
>CAJPPE010000271.1 GCA_905372345.1 uncultured Treponema sp.
TTACAATAATAGACAAAGCCTTATTTTTTTAGTAAAATGAGAGGACAAAATTGTAAACCGATAAAAGGAGTTGGATATGAACTATTTGGTTTTAATAGGCGTTGTAATTATCATCGCCGGTTTTATTTTAAAACTTGATGTAGTTGCAGTCGTTTTGATTTCAGGTCTTGTAACAGGCTTGATTGCAAAGATGGGATTTGTTGAAGTCCTTAATGCGATAGGCACAGGTTTTGTAAACAACCGTTACATGAGTTTGTTTTTTATTTCTTTTCCTGTAATCGCAATAATGGAGCGTTACGGATTAAAGGAAAGAGCTGCAGAATTCATTAAAAAGATTAAGGGAGCAAGTGCCGGTATGGTTATTTGGCTCTACATTCTTATACGAACAATTGCTTCGGCATTTTCGATCAGATTGGGCGGTCATGTTCAGTTTATCAGGCCATTAATCCTCCCTATGGCTGAAGGAGCTGCTCAAAAACATGTAAAGCTTACCGAAGACGACATCGAAAAAATTAAGGGGCTGGCAGGAGCTTCCGAAAACTACGGAAACTTTTTCGGTCAAAATATTTTTCCCGTTGCATCAGGAGTTCTTTTAATTACAGGAACTTTAAAAGAACAGGGCTTGGATATAAGCAATATCGATGTTGCTAAATATTCAATCTTGGCAGGTGTTGCAATGGTTCTTATAGCCTTAGTTCAGTGCTGGCTCTTTGAAAAATCACTTAGAAAAGGAGAAAAGGCAGATGTTTAGTTTTATTCAAAATAATACAATGGTTATAGATGAAATCGTTTACGGCCTTTGCGGTCTTGTTTCAATTATCACAGCCGTAATCTCCTTAAAAGATAAAAAGAATCCAATCGGAACATTCTTGTTCTGGGGAATCTTAGGTCTTTTGTTTATGTTCGGTAAAGTTATCGTTCTTAACGTACCTTACGGAGGTGCCATTATCGGAGGCTTACTCATTGTTTTGGGCGGTTTTACTCTTACAAAACAGGTAAAAGTTGCAGATATTAAGTCGGCAACAAAAGAGGAAATTACTGAAAATTCAAAAAAAGTAGGTAACAAGATTTTTATCCCTGCCGTTTTAATCGGTGTTGTTGCGATGTTATTGGCTCAAATGAAGAGCTTTAAAATTTCGCTTGGAACAAATGCTGCCGGAAAAGAAGTAATCTTCGGTTTTTCTACTGCACAAGTTGTAGGCCTTGCTTCGATAGTTGCCCTTATTTTTGCAATAATTTTAACCAAACCGAAAATGAAAGATACAATCAACGATACTTCAAAGATGCTCATGCAGGTAGGCTCTTCAAGTTTGCTTCCTCAGCTCCTCGGTGTTTTAGGTGCAATTTTTGCAACAGCCGGAATAGGTAAGATAATCGGCCATTTTGCAAGCGGTATTGTCCCTCAGGGTGTTCCCGTACTGGGCGTTATCGCTTATTGTCTTGGAATGGTAATCTTTACGATGATTATGGGAAATGCTTTTGCCGCTTTTACCGTTATCACAATCGGTGTAGGTGTTCCATTTGTAATTGCTCAAGGCGGAAATCCTGCTGTTGTAGGAGCCTTAGGTATGACTTGCGGTTACTGCGGTACGCTTTTAACACCTATGGCTGCAAACTTTAACATTGTTCCTGCTGCGATTTTGGAAACTAAAAATAAATATACATTGATTAAGGCTCAAGCCCTTATGTCTTTTGCTTTGATTATTGTTCATATTATTTTGATGTTGATATTTGCTTTTTAAAATTAGTGAGGAGATAAATGAAAATTTTAGTTACCGGTTTTGATCCTTTCGGAGGTGAAAAGATTAATCCGGCCCTTGAAACAATTAAACTTCTTCCCAATGAAATTTTGGGGGCAAAAATTATCAAGCTGGAAATTCCGACAGTTATCGGAAAGTCAGTAGCAAAGATAAAAGAAATGATCGAAAAAGAAAACCCTGATGCGGTTTTAAGTATCGGTCAAGCCGGAAACCGAGCCGATATTTCGGTTGAAAGAATCGGTATAAATATTGATGACTGCCGAATTCCCGATAACGAGGGTAATCAGCCCATTGATGAACCCGTTGTAAAAGACGGGCCCGCCGCCTACTTTGTTACTCTGCCCATCAAGGCCATTGTCGAAAAGGTAAAAGCCGGTAAAATACCTGCTTCAATATCGAATACGGCAGGAACCTTTATCTGCAATCATGTCTGTTACGGCGTAGCTCATATTGCCGCAGAAAGAACGGCTAAAGGCAAACCGATGAAAAGCGGTTTTATTCATATTCCGTTTTTGCCCGAACAGGTTATCGGAAAGCCCGCCTTAACGCCTTCAATGAGTTTAGAGATCATTGTAAGAGGAATTGAGCTTGCAATCGAGGCTATTGTCGAAAATAATTCCGACATAAAAGTTTCTGGCGGTAAAATTTGCTAAAATACGTTTTTTAAGAATTTATCTTAAATTTTAAAAACGCCTATTAGGATTAAATATCTTAATAGGCGTTTTTTATTAGAAGTATAATCAGCTTCTTTTTATTTTTACAAGCCTGTTTCATTTTTTAGGGCTGTAACGGCCGCAGTGACTTCATTTGAAGAGGTGCTGAATGGGCTTCCCGTATTAAGCATGGCTTCAGCTTCGGTAAATTTTCCTTCATTTATTGCAAAGGCTACCTTTCCTGCTTCCGTATGAAAGGCGGCATGTTTGGCCAAACAGTTTTTGTATGATGCCAAGTTACCGTATTTTGTCTTTGCTTCACCGTGAAGCCATTTTCCAAATTCGCATTCCGAATCCTTTGAAATAGTTCCTGCATCAAGAGTTTCTTTTGCTGAAATAGCGGCGCGGAGTTTAACTTTCCATTTTACATGGGTTTTGATTGCCCCTTCAAGATTAATCGATAC
>CAJPPE010000272.1 GCA_905372345.1 uncultured Treponema sp.
ATTAAACATTAAATTTAAAGAACATAACATCACCGTCATTTACTACATAGGCTTTTCCTTCTTGGCGGTAACGCCCTGCTTCTTTTATCTTTTGTTCACTTCCGTATTTTACAAAGTCATCAAAGCTGTATACTTCCGCCTTTATAAATCCTTTTTCAAAGTCGGTATGTATAACTCCGGCAGCCTTTGGAGCCGTATCCCCGGCATGAATTGTCCATGCGCGGCACTCATCTTCTCCGGCCGTAAAAAAGGTTCTAAGCCCAATTAAGTGATAGGCAGCCCTCGCAAGCTGTGAAAGGCCTGATTCTTCCAAGCCTACCTCAGCTAAAAAGCTTAGGCGTTCTTCTTCACTTTCAAGGTCGGCTAATTCGGCTTCAAACTTTCCGCAGATTACAACGGTATCGGACCCCTCCGATTCTGCAATCTTTTTAACTGCCGCTATATAGGGATTGTTGTCTTGAGCTCCTGTTTCATCTACATTGCAAACATACATTTGAGGCTTCATTGTAATTAGATGGGTGTCGTAAATTGCATCTCTTTCATCATCGGTCAAATCGGCAAGGCGGGCTCCCTTTCCTTCTTGCAAAAGAGGACGAATTTTTTCGATAGCCCGCATTACGACAGCGGCTTCTTTTTGAGCTTCCTTTCCCATGCGGCTCGCCTTTTCGGCACGCTCAGCTCTTTTATCCAAACTTGCAAGATCGGCAAGAGCGAGCTCGATATTTATCGTTTCAATATCGGAAGCCGGATCTATTTTCCCTGAAACATGGACTATATCATCATTATCAAAACAGCGTACAACGTGGGCAATAACGCCTACTTCTCTTATATGGGACAAAAACTGATTCCCTAAACCCTCTCCCTTTGAAGCTCCCTTTACAAGACCGGCAATATCCACAAATTCTACGGTTGCAGGAATTACCTTTTTTGGATTAAAATGTTCAGCCAATTTTTTTAAACGGGCATCGGGTAAACTTACAATTCCTACATTGGGGTTTATTGTACAAAACGGATAATTAGCAGCCTCAGCCGGTGCGCTTGTAAGAGCCGAAAATATAGTCGATTTTCCTACATTGGGTAAACCCACAATTCCGCAATTTATAGCCATATCTCTTCCTCCATAAAAACTTTTCCATTTACCGCAAGTTTAGTTTTCCCAAATAAGGTATTCGGGGCTGTAAACATAGATGCCTTTTTTTGATTTTAAATTTAAAAAGTCAGTGAAGGCTTTGATGTCTGCAAAGTTCATCTGCGAAAGCGTCGAAACATCAATATCGTCTAAAATACTTTTTATCAAGGCCTCCGTAAAAGGCAGGGGCTTTTTTATTTCCTTTACGGAATATTGTCCGCTTATGTTTGCAAGCTCTGCAGCATATTTTACCGCCTCGTCCAAAGAGCCTAAAGCATCAACCAATTTTAAATTTAAGGCTTGTTCACCTGAATAGACACGGCCGCCGGCTAATTCTTCAACGGTTTTTTCAGGAAGGTTTCTTCCCCTTGCGACGGTTTCGATAAAGGTCTTATATATGTGTATAACTTCCATCTGCCTTACCTCTTTTTCTTCAGGAGAAGGTTCTTCTAAAACGGAATATGAAGGCTTTTGTCCCGAATAAACCAAATCGCTTGTTATGCCCAGATATTTTTTGACGGCTTCTTTAAAGGATGGAGCTGTAGCCAATACACCGATTGAGCCTGTAATTGTGTAGGGACTTGCAAAAATATAATCTGCAGAAGAAGAAATCCAATAAGCTCCTGAAGCGGCAACAGACCCCATGGAAACTAAAACAGGTAAACCTGATGCTTTAGCTCTGTCTATAGCCCGTCTTATTTCTTCCGAAGCAAAGACCTCTCCTCCGCCTGAATTTACTCTTACAACGATAGCTTTTACAGTCGGGTCATCTTGGGCAATATCAAAAAGTTCTACAATCTTGTAACTTACGGCAGAGTCATCTATACGTCCGGTACCGGTAGAAGAAATCGCTCCGTTCAGATGAATGATGCCTATAGAATTTTGAGAGGGCGTTTCTGCAAAATTTGCATTGTACGAAGTATAGTCTATCGTATTTACATTTATAGAAAATGTTTTACTATCGGCAAAGCCTATGTTTGCAGCGAACTCATCGACTGAAGCAATATCGGTAACAAAGCCTTCTTCTAAAGCGGCCTTCGCGCCGTTTCCTTCATATTTTTTTATAAGGGCATTATTGTTTTCTGCGAATGCCCTAATTTTTTCGGGCGGCATATTTCGATTTGCTGCAATATCCGAAGTGTACTTGTTCCATAAATCATCGAACATGGATTTTAAATTGGTTCTTACATTTTGAGAAAGACTGTCCCGCGAATAAGTTTCTGCCATGCCCTTGTAGGTTCCGGCCTGTATTACATTCCACTTGATGCCGAATTTTTCTTCCAAGCCTTTAAAAAAGACCGGACGGGAGGCAAAGCCTGCAAAGGAGACTTCTCCCAGCGGATCAATTCCTATTCGGTCTGCATAAGAAGCTAAAAAGTAAGAAGGAATGGAATAGCCTACAGCATAGGCATATATTTTCTTACCTGAATTTTTAAAGAGCCTTAAAGCATTTCCTAATTCGCTCAAATGCCCCGATGAAAGGCCTCGCAACTCTGAAAAGTCCAAATAAAGGCTTGTTATACGCCTATCGGAGGCCGCATTTTTTATAGCTTTTACAAGGTCAGAAACGACTACTGCCGATTTTTTCCCGATTGCGGGAATGCCGGCCGAAAAAATATCGGCTTCCTTTTCTGTAAGAATTCCTGAAGGATTTATCATTAGGACGGCCTCATTCGGTACGCGCTCTACCGTTTTTGTGTTAGAGGGTATGCTGCCCATAACCCCTAAAAAGGAAAA
>CAJPPE010000273.1 GCA_905372345.1 uncultured Treponema sp.
GAAAAAAAATATAAAAAAAGAATATCTAAAGAGTCTAATTCTTTTTATTCTCGTCATTTTATTTTCGTGTTCTTTTGAAAATCCTGAAATGCCTGAGCTTTCTGTAAAAATTATAAAAATAGAAACCGATGCAGATACTATTGAAGAGCGGCTTTCCGTCTTTTTAAAGTATAGGGATGAAAACGGGCGTAATGATTATTCTTCCATACAGCTGGTACATTTGGAGTCGGGACTTACATGGGTTTTGAACAGGGAAAATACTTCCTTTTTTTCTTCTTCGCAGCTTAGAGCTTCGGATTCCGAAAAAACTTTATGGGCAGGTTCAAACAAGATAGCATCGCCGTTTGGACAAATTCCCATAGGAGAATACTCCATCGTGCTGGAAGATTTGTCTGGAAATAGGGCTATAAAAAAAATTACCGTAAAAGAGCCTGAAACTCCTTTATCTAAACCTTTTGTTTTTCAGATTCAAGATGGAAGATGGAAAGTCGAAGGTGCTGAAGATTCTGCATTTCAAACTTTTTTTCTTATTCTTTTGGGAGCCGATAAACAGCCGCTTTTTGTTCAAGTCTTACCCTCAGGCTCGAAACATGAAGACTCAATTTCTTCATTGCTCGAAAAATATCCCGATGCCCGTTATATTCAATGTATGGCTCAAAATTCCCAAGGCGATACGGCCTATTTGACAAAGTACCATAGTTTGTATTAGTATCAAAGGATGAATAGTACTGAAATTACTCAAAATACTGATGTCCCGTTTCATTTTAGAACTATAAAAACCTTTGTTTTACGGACAGGACGGATGACCGAGGGGCAAAAAAGAAATTACGAAGCTTTTTATCAAAAGTGGTGCATTCCCTATACTGAAAACCCAATCGGCTTCAAAACTCTTTTTCAAAACGATAATCCCCTAATCATAGAAATTGGCTTCGGCATGGGAACTGCAACTGCCCAAATCGCCGAAGATAATCCCGATAAAAACTATCTTGGTATAGAAGTTTTTAAGGCGGGTGTGGGAAAACTTTTAGGCGAAATAGAAGAAAAAAAATTGAATAATTTACGTATTATCGAACATGATGCAATTGAAGTTTTAGAAAATATGATAAATGATGAAAGCGTTGACGGCTTTCATATTTTTTTTCCTGATCCGTGGCAAAAAAAACGGAATCATAAAAGGCGGCTTGTGAGAAGGCCTCGAACCGATTTGCTTTCAAAAAAATTAAAAAAGGGCGGCTATATTTACATGGTAACGGATTGGGAAAATTATGCAGAAGATGCCTTTGAGCAATTGAGCGAAACTCCAAATCTAAAATCCAAATACGAAAAATTCGCTCCAAGCCAAAGCTGGCGTCCCACAACAAAGTTTGAAAAAAAGGGCATAAAAAAAGAACACGTGATAAATGAGCTTATATTTGAAAAAGATTAAGCAGTTTTGAAACTTGGAGGTTCGATAAACAGTGCGGCAGAAATTCTGCCTTACTGTTTATCTGCCGAGTTTTGTGCTTTGCACAAAACATCGCATTATTGTATGTAGTTTTGCAAAAGCAAAACTACTTGAAAAAACTTTTTTCAGGATTTGATAATCCTTGCAAAAAGTTTTTATGGGAGGTAATCTATGGGGGCAAATTCTTTTGGGCGTTTTTTTACGTTAACAACTTTTGGAGAAAGCAGGAGTGCAGGGGTAGGGGCTGTAATAGACGGCTGCCCTGCCGGTATTCCCCTTTGTGCCGAGGATATTCAAAAAGAGCTTAACCGCAGAAAACCCGGCTCCTCATGTCCTTTTTCTACAAAACGGAATGAAGATGACCTTTGCGAAATTCTATCCGGTGTTTTTGAAGGCAAGACTCTGGGAAGCCCTATCGCCGTTCTGGTTAGAAACAGAGAAACTTCCTCCAAGGATTATGAAAACTTAAAAGATGTTTACCGTCCGGGGCATGCCGATTATGCTTATGATGTAAAATACGGGCATCGGGATTACCGAGGCGGAGGCCGCTCTTCCGGCAGGGAGACAATAGGCCGGCTTATAGGGGGTGCTGTTGCAAAAAAAGTGCTTGAAGCCTTTGCCCTGAAAGAAGATAAAAAGCCCATTGAGGTGCAGGTAAGAGCCGAAGAAATTGCAGGTCTTAAAACAAGCCTTCCTCTTAAAGAAGATGATGTTTTGCCTGAGCCGATTTTTGAAAGGTTGAGCGCTTTGTCTTCTAATGGAGATTCGGCCGGCTGTGTTTTATCCTGTTCTGTTTTAAATGTTCCCGAAGGATTGGGCTCCCCTGTGTTCGGCAAACTTGATGCGGTCTTGTCTCAAGCCTTAATGTCGATAGGTGCTGTCAAAGGCATAGAAACCGGAGGAGGTTTTTACTCGGCTTCTATTTCCGGCAGTGAAAATAATGATATTTCAAAAAATTATTCGGGCGGCATTTTAGGCGGTATTTCCTGCAGTATGGAAAATCTTTTAAATTCAAATAATGATGGCGGAAGAAAAGATAAGAGCACATGTCAAATAGACCTGCGGCTTGCTGTAAAACCAGTTCCGTCAATAAAAATGAATCAAGCCTCCTTTAACAAAAGAGGAGAGAAATGTATGCTATCTGTCGGAGGAAATCACGACATCTGCCTTTTTCCGCGTATTGTACCTGTTGTTGAAGCAATGTGTTATTTAGTTCTTGCAGATGCCTTTCTGGTTTCAAAGATAGAAAGATTTTAGCATTATCAAGAATTGGGAAAAACAACAAAAAAAGGCACTCAAATGAGTGCCTTTAAATTTAGTTAGCGGCAATAGGGCTTATCTGGTTTATGAGTTTGTAATTCTATATTTAATATATAGTTA
>CAJPPE010000274.1 GCA_905372345.1 uncultured Treponema sp.
AAAAATACTTCTAGTTTCCATATTCAATATAATGACCTAAAGAAGATGTTTAGTCAAGCGGTTTAAAATCCGGCTTATAACTTATCCTTTACAATTACACCCTCTAGTAAATCCTACTTTATATCAATATAGAATTTTTTGATGTACCTTATTCTTGCGTCTGCTTTATCCCAAAATTTGCTTTCGGGATAGGCTTTAGTCAGGGTTTGATAGGCTTCCAAAGCTTTTTTTACGTTTTTATTGGGGCCGTTTAATTCGTAAGCTTGCCCCCGTAAAAATAAGGCTTCATCCAAATTTACAGAATAATTTTTAAAAAAATCTTCTGCCGAATTTAGAGCACTTACTGCATTTCCTTCCGAAATATAGCCCCTTATCATATCCAGCACCTCTGCAGCCGATTTTAAATCTTTTCCGGCTGTTTTTGATTCAGACTTTTCGGTTACGGTTAAAATATCTGGGGAATCATAAACTGTGGAATTCTCATTTTTTTTAGCTGAAGAATCAGCCTTTAACGGTGTTCCGCTCATAGCCCCTGCAGCGTACTTTGAACTCTCTATATCCTTTTTAGATTCGTTTTCATGCCCAATCTTGTTTTTTTTGTCAATTAAGCTCTCTTTTTTTTCAAGTTCTTTTGCCGTATTTACCGCTCCTTTATAGTCGGGAGCTTTAACCGTATTACTCAGCTTTGTCTTTGCTTTTTCAACATGAACGGCAATAGAATCCGATATAAAATTATCAGAAAAAACATCAAAATGCGAAAAATTAAGAATATAAGAGCCTTCATCTACAGCTCCAAAATGGAAGATAGAGGTGCCGCTTTGAAGTTTTCTTTGTTGATACTTTATACCTTTTTGTGCAGAGGATTCGCCTAAGTACACCCAACCCTCACCCGGGTATACAACTTCAAGTCTTTGTCCCGTATAAAGCTTTACCGAACGGGAGACTTTTTCTTCTTTTGATTCATCAGGTTCGGTACTTGGGAATTCCGAAAAAACACGATCAGGTTCAATATCTTTTATTTTTTCTTCGCTCACAATATCCTTATCTAAATTATCCATATTGGAGTCGGAATTATCTTCATTAGACATAACGGAAGTTTCTGAAGCAGAAGGTTTTGTTTCTGCAGCGGCAGGAGCTTTATCGGAATTTATTACAGGTTTTTCTGAAGATTCCTTTTTAATTTCAGGCTTAGTAATCTTATTAGGATCATCAGCCGGCTTTATTATTTGTTTTTTATCAGACTTGTTTGTGGCAGGCTGATTAGATGTTGAAGGTACCGAGTTCTGCGGCTTTTTTTCTTTAGGCTGTTCTAAAGGAGCTGGCTCAATTACAGAAGGTAAATCCGGTTTCGCATCATTCGATGAGACGGCTTCACTATCCAACGCGGCGGTTTCATTTTCATCTTCCGTATCAACTATCATTTCCAATGCCAGTTTATCGGCAACAGGCTTAGGATCGGAAACGGAGCTCTCCGAATCGGCCTCAACCTTCGGTACGGCATCTTCGGCAGTTTCAGTATCCTCGGCAGTTTTAGCGGCCTTTACAGTTTTAGTATCCTCTACAACCTCGGTATCGGTTTCTTTGGATGTTTCAGTTTCCTTGACTGCCTCGACATTGGTTTTCTTCTCGATTTCGATTTTGGGTTCCTTATCGATTTCAATTTTGGGTTCATTGACCGCAATATCTTCAGTTTTTTTATCTTCGACTAGACTTTCGCCCGTATTTTTTTTGGTACTTGCACAGGAATTAAAAAAGATAAAAATCAAAAATAATATTAATATAAAACGTATTGACAATTTCACGGAGCCGCCTCCAATATTTTATCGGCAATTTTTTTGTTCTGTTTATGCAGTTCCTCCATATCTTCTTTTGTAGGAGGCTCATACCAATAGTCAACCTCTTCTTTTTCCCATATTTTACGCTGTTCCCGCGAAAACTGAATAGGCGGAAGGTAAAGGGGTTCATCTATAATTTGAAGTTTATCCGTATTAACCTTACCGGATTTAAAATCGGAATTTTTAGAAGATAAGGCAGCTTTTTTTGTTTCAGAATGTGATGTTCCATCTTTTTTTTGTGAAAAAATAATCAACAGAAGGCTTAAAATTAGGATAAAAATCAAAGCACATACAATTATAATAACCGGCTTCCTGTTATGAGAAAAGGAATCCTGCATATTTTTGAAAATACCGCTTATTTTACTCTTGAGATCTATCATCTTCTAAAATTTCCTCCTCATTGTTTACGGTTTTTATCCTCTTAGGCGGATGGGGCGGAATATAAACTCCCTCCTCAGGCTCAACATCTTCTTCTACAAAGGGCTCATCGACCAAATCTATAGTTTTTGATTCCAGATCCGATTCATTATCCAGCCTTATGGCTATAACCTTTGAAACACCGGATTCTTCCATAGTAACGCCCAGCATGGCATTTGCACCCAAAACGGTCTTCTTATTATGAGTGATAACAATGTACTGGCTTACATTTGCAAATTCACGAAGCGTAGTAACAAAGCGGGTAACATTTTGCTCATCAAGGGCTGCATCAATCTCGTCGAGAAGACAGAACGGAGAAGGCTTTACCATATAAGTTGCAAATAAAAGGGCTACCGCCGTCATGGATTTTTCTCCGCCCGATAGTAGACTTATGTTTTCAAGTTTTTTTCCGGGGGGCTGTGCAAAAATTTCTATTCCCGATTCAAGCACATTTTTCGGATCGGTTAAGCGTATTTCTGCCCTTCCCCCTCCAAAAAGCCTTCTAAACATATTATGAAAATTCTTTTTAATCCTATTATAGG
>CAJPPE010000275.1 GCA_905372345.1 uncultured Treponema sp.
ATCTAATGAAGGCATTGTAAAAACACTATCAATATTATTTTTAAGAACTTCTTCCGATTTTTTTTCAACATTATAAAAACTGTTAAAAATACAATACAAAGTCTTACTTATAGTACTCTTTCCCGTATTGTTTAATCCGGCTATAAGGGTCATAGAATTTAATTCTATTGAGGCTTTTTCTATTTTTCCTACACTGGAACAATCTAATCTCATACAAATACCTATTATACCAATATCGGCTAATTTTTAAATATCTTTAAAAGCCGATAGCTCCTACTCAAAGCTGTTCTTATCGGCGGCGGCACTGACATCGACGGGGTACTTACCGTCAAAGCAGGCACAGCAAAAGTGGGTATCAGCTCCGGCATCCTTCATCGCTTTGAGCATACTTTCTTGGGATAGATAGACTAAGGAGTCTGCACCGATGTGTTCCCTGATTTCTTCAACCGATTTTTTGTGGGCGATGAAGTTTTCGGGGTCTCCCATATCTACACCCATAAAGCAGGAGTATCGTACCGGAGGAGAAGATATTCTGATGTGTACTTCTTTTGCACCGGCTCCCCTAAGCATTTTGATTAAGGGCCCCATGGTGCTTCCGCGGACAATACTGTCATCGACCACTACGATACGTTTTCCTTCGACAGCTTCGGAAAGAACATTGAATTTCATCGCAACGCCTTGGTCACGCAATTTTTGGGTAGGCTGAATAAAGGTGCGTCCTATGTAGCGGTTTTTTGAAAAACCCTCATCATAGGGAATGCCCGATTCTTGGGAGTAGCCTATGGCTGCCGAACGGGACGAGTCGGGAATGGCTATAACTATATCTGCCTCAACGGGGAAGCTTTTTGCAAGCTCCTTGCCGAAATTTACACGGGATACATGAACCGAGGCATTGTTCCAAACCGAGTCGGGGCGGGCAAAATAGACATACTCAAAAATACATGGGGAAAGAGGCTCCTTAGGCGGAATGCGCATACAAAGCTCGGCTCCGTTATCGACAAGCTTTAGAATCTCACCGGCTTTTACCTCAGTAACATCTTTACAGCCCAGCGTTAAAAGAGCACAAGATTCGCTTGCCGCAACCGATACCCCTTCCTGAAAACTTCCGGCACAAAGAGGCCTAAAGCCCCAAGGGTCTCTGGCTATGTAAATTCCTTCAACCGTTAAAACGGCAATCGAAAAAGCTCCTTCCCATTCTCGCATACACGAAGCTATACGCTCCGCCCAAGAATCGCCCTTGGCAGCAGCAAGCATCATAATCATAACTTCGGTATCCGAGGTAGAAGAAAGGCCTACCCCTCTTTCCAAAAGTTTTTTCCTTAAATGCGGGGCGTTTACAAGATTTCCGTTATGAGCAAGGGCTATAGGTCCATGCATTGTTTCTATATAAAAGGGCTGGATGTTTCCAAAAGAAGAAGAACCTGTAGTTGAGTAGCGGGTATGGCCTATGGCAGCATAACCTTGAAGGTTCGATATATCGTGTTCGGTAAAAATGTTGGAAACAAGTCCCGGCTTTTTAAAGACTCGGATATGTTTTCCGTTTGAAACAGCCATTCCGGCAGCTTCTTGTCCCCTGTGCTGAAGAGAAAAAAGAGCATAAAAAACCGAGCGGGCAACGTCATCAAGCCTTTCAGGATTTTCTGCCTTATAGGAGTTCGAATCCCAGACAGCTGCAATTCCGCATTCTTCCCCTAAACTCGATTTAAAAATATCATCCTTGCTCATTTTCTCAAATTCTCCTCAAATCTAATCAAAAAACAACAAAGGGAGACCTTTCATCTTACAGAAAGAGCCTCCCTTTTTCGGCATTTTAAGAACTTTTAAACCTGATCGATTAATGAAAGTCTTTAGGTCGTCGTTCAACTCTTTTACACTTTGAACATTCTGCAATATTTTTAATCTTACCGTTATCGACCATTGTTTTTAATACGATATCTCCGCCGCAGGGACAATTAAATTTTTGAGTTGCAGCAGCAGTTCGTGAGTTTTTACTTGCACCAGCCATACTTGCCTCCTAGTAAAATATTTATAGATTATAGTTATATCAACCGGATAAGTATAAAAAAAAACGGACTTTATGTCAATAGATGGATACTAACATATTAACAACAAGCGAAAAAGTAGTCAAACGGGGCAGGAAGGGCGCCTAGTTTTGGCTGCATTAGCTAGTCGCCTGTTTCGGTACGGGAGACTAAAAACGGTAACTCGTAGATTAAGCCAGCAAGGATAATGCAGCAATCCGAGCTGGCTTTCTTTTTTTTAACAAGGGGCTGCAAAATGACAAACTACCCGCAAGACATTATCGCCGCTTATGCTGAAAGAAAAATCAGCAGGGCGGAATTTGAAAACAGGTTCGCCGAATGGCAAAAAAGACAAGACCGAGACTACAGCTGCAAGGGGACGGCTGGCAAGTCGGGCGTGTACCTAACCTATCGCAATATTACCGCAACAATCAAAAACGACACATTACACTTCAAGACTTACACAGATGACACGGCAGGCACGCCTTTTGAATTCCGCCGGAAGGTGGATTTTTACCGAGAGGCAAAAAGCAAGGCAATAGAAAGAGCTATAGCGACAATGGATTTTTATTTTGACAAGGCAGAAGAAGCCTTGAAAAACTCGGATAGCAATAGCTATGAGGACAACATTGGCAAGGCTAAAGACTGGTCAATCATCGTAGAGGAGAGGATTCGTATATGGCCGTAAATAAGGTTTTGGATATTTCCGAAAAGCTCGTAATCCAGCAGGTAAAGCAAGTAATCGACGCTACGGGGATTAAGCTCCAGCGGA
>CAJPPE010000276.1 GCA_905372345.1 uncultured Treponema sp.
ATATATATTGCACGCTTTATGCCCTTTCGTATCTTATTTAAACTTTTAAAATAGCTTGATAGTAAATACTAATACGCACCTTTTCTGGTAACAACAACGATGATGGTTTGCAAAATAATCCAAATATCTAGCCAGATTGACCAATTTTGAATATAAAATGTATCCAGAAATATCCTCTCATCATATCCTGTTGATGACCGGCCGGAGATTTGCCACATTCCGGATAATCCTGGGGTAACGGAGAAGATATACTTAAATGTATCGCCATATTTTTTTCTCTCGGGTTCGGTAACAGGGCGTGGACCTACAAAACTCATTTGACCAAGTAGAATATTAAAAAGCTGAGGCAGTTCATCAAGACTTGTTTTGCGTAAGAATTTTCCAATGGAGGTAATACGCGGATCATGCTCAAGCTTTTGATGTTCTTCCCATTCACGTTTCATTTCCGGATTGTTCTCCAGCAATTCTTTTAGACGTTTATCCGCATCGGTTACCATTGATCGAAATTTCCATACCTTAATTTGTTTACCATTTTTGCCAATACGGTTATGTCCATAGAATATCTTTCCTTTTGAAGTACATCTGACAAGAATCGCGATAATGACTATAAGCGGTATTATTAGCGGCGAAAACAAAAGTAATATGCCTAAATCAAGGCATCGTTTGATAAATAAATTGATGGAACGCGTCAAACGATTCGATGCGGAAAAACCTAAAATGTCACCGAAGTTTCGCACTGAAAGTGATACGAATTTTATGTTTTGATAGTACGGTATTGCAATGATGTATCGGTAATCGGAAAGAATTGAGTCCAATGGAGTATTTGCCGTATTACCTTCCGGCAATTCCATAACGATTGCTGTTGTAATATTACAGGCATGAACACAATCTTCAATTTCTTGTGAATAAGGGAATACAGGGATTCCTTTGTATTCCTCATATTCTGTTGCATCGATATTGATGATTGCTGCCGGACGGTAACTTAATGAAGGTTTATTCAATAACCTGTCTGCTATTGTGTACTTATTTTCATCGCTGACATAGATAATGACCGGAACACCCCACCAGCTAAAAGAACTAAATGCAGTCCGTATTCCTTCCCTTAATAAGGGTAGAAACAGAGTTGCAAAAGGAGTTGCTAAAAGGAGGGCAACACTTAACATCTCTCTATCGTCCGTTTCAACTGCTATGGAAAGAGCAATTCCCGTAAAACAAAAAAAAGAAGTAAGAGAGAATTTACGTACTTCGTCAGCCGGCTGAAGCATGATACCGGGATAAAGACGAGCAGCAAAAAATGCTGCAACAAAGGCCGGAAGGTATATCCAGTAGTTTATAAAATCACGGAATACAATCAATGAACGATCTACTGCATTAATAGCAAAAAAACTTCCTCCAAAGCATAGCATTATCCCGATACAGTCGAAGATCATAAATGTTAGACCGGTCGTAAAAGAACTCGTATGATTAAAATGGCTTTTAAACCAACTAGTAAATTCCGATGGCTGCATGATGTTATAATATCATATTTTTTAAAAAGAATCAAGGAGGTTTTCGTACCAAAGGCATAAATCTTTCGCTGCACGGCGTATTTCGAAACCGGAATTCCGCAATAAATCTGGGTAAGGCATTTTTTGTGCATGTTCGTAGCTGAGAAGCTTTTGTGCCCATTCCTTTATGTCGGCATGTAACGGAAAAAACTCCACTAAGGGCGTAATAGCAGTGTCCTTAGTAACAGTATCGCTCATTAGGCATGGCAAACCTATCGATTGAGCTTCTATACCGACTACCGGCAAACCTTCATAGCGGCTTGGTAAAAGAAAAACGTCAAAGGCATTCAAAAAATCGGGAATGTCCCGCCGGATGCCGGTAAAAAAAACAGCTTTTTCTATATCAAGCTCTTTAACGAGAGTACGAATCTCAGCTTCCAATTCTCCCGTTCCGATTAATATCAGAGCTGCATTCTGGTTTTGCCGGTAAGCTTCGGCAAATATCCGTACAAGTAATTCATGATTCTTTTGGAATGCAAAACGGCCGATATGACCGACAATAAAACGATTCTCCAAGTTAAATTCTTTACGTATTCGGTTTCGAGCCTCTTCATTGGGTGAAAAGCATGCGGTATCGATTGCATTTTTTATGAGGCGTACTTTTCCTTTTTGTACCGTTTGCGAACCGAAAAGCCAGCGGGCAGTGTAATCGGCACATGCCGCATAGTGAGTTGCAAAAGTTTTTGAAAACGGCCGTAATACCTGCTTCATAAGGTTGCGCTTCCATTCTCCGCGGCTCATTGTACTATGACTGTGTGCAATTCGTATCGGAACTTTTGCACGGAATGCTGCATATAGGGGAAAACAACTGAGTGTGTTTAAGTGTGAATGGACAATTGTATATCCGCCTTCTGCAAAAGCGGCACGGCATTGCCGCATATTGGTTAGCATAGAGTTTTCATAAGGTTCAAGTTTGATGATACGGCCGCCCAAATCAAGAATTTCTTCATCGATGAGAGTTTTATCATAACCGTCCATAAAAAAATCAAATTGTATGCGGCTTCTGTCTATGTTACGGTAATAGTTCATTACCACTGAATCTACACCGCTGATAACGGCTTTTCCTATAACTTGCGCAACTCTAATAGGGGCTTTATGGTGAATGTTTTGTTGAATTATTTTTTTATTTACCGATTCCATAAAAATATTCCCGTTTTATAAAGATTGACAATATCTATATCGGTTATCGGAGATAATCGGCAAAGACTTTAAAAATAATGATATTGCTTCTTTAATAATC
>CAJPPE010000277.1 GCA_905372345.1 uncultured Treponema sp.
CAAAAACTAAAAATGTATACCTCCAAGGCGGATATTTTGATTTAGGCTGGAGATTTCCAAACATAATAGCATCTGTAAAATTGAGTCAAAAAAACAAAAGTATTATTGAAAATCCGGACGAAACACATATTTCAATATCAGATATAGGATTTTATACGGTTTCATATTCCAAACCCTCCGGAATAAGAATCCCCGTAAATATAATTTATAGGATAAACCATTTTCAAAAGACAGGATCACTAAATGAAAAAATCGCTAATATTGTATTGGGAACAGGACTAAATCATGCAGTTTCAAGTGATATAGAATGGTTTTTTAATGTTGAGGCTTCCGTATTTTCTTTTTCTTTAACAAACAGAGGCAGCCGGATTAACAGGTTCTTTTTCAATGCTGAAGCCGGTATCATGTTAAACTTTAACTAAAGAACCTAAAAAAATGAACTTAAATAAAGTTGACATATAACCTAATATGGGTTAATATAAAAAATAAGGAGTTTTTATGAAAGTAGCTATCAACGGATTCGGAAGAATCGGAAGACTTGTTTTTCAAGCCTTGGTAAATCAAAACTTGCTTGGAAAAGACAAATTCGATGTTGTTGCAGTTGTTGATCTTTCAACGGATGCAAAGTATTTTGCCTATCAACTAAAATACGATTCGGTTCAAGGCAGAATGAATGCCGAAATAGGCACTGACGGAGATGATGTCCTTGTAGTAAACGGCCATAAAATTAAGTGTATATCGGGAAAGGGATTAACTCCCGCACAATTACCGTGGAAGGAACTCGGAATTGAGGTTGTAATTGAAAGCACCGGTATTTATACAAATGAAAAGGCCTATGAGCATATTGAAGCCGGAGCAAAAAAGGTTATCATTTCCGCTCCCGGAAAAAGCAGCGATCCTTCAAAGCCGATTAAAACCTTTGTTATGGGCGTAAATGAAAATGAGTATAAGGCATCAGAGCATCATGTGGTTTCAAATGCAAGCTGTACCACAAACTGCTTGGCTCCTGTTGTGCACGTTCTTCTAAAAGAAGGATTCGGCATTGAAACAGGGCTTATGACAACAATTCATGCCTATACGGCAACTCAAAAGACGGTAGACGGAGTTTCTCTCAAAGATTGGAGAGGCGGACGGGCTGCAGCCGTAAATATTATCCCCTCAACCACAGGCGCTGCAAAAGCTGTAGGAGAAGTTCTTCCGAGTACAAAGGGAAAACTGACAGGTATGTCCTTTAGAGTTCCTACTCCCACGGGCTCCGTTGTGGACTTAACAATCCGCACCGAAAAAGATACCTCCATCGAAGAAATCGATAAGGCAATTAAAAAAGCCTCGGAAAGCTATCTAAAGGGTGTTTTAGCCTATTGTGATGAAGAAATAGTTTCTACCGATATTATTCACGATTCTCATTCTTCAATCTATGACAGCAAGGCAACTTTACAAAACAACCTTCCCGGTGAAAAGAGATTTTTTAAACTTGTTTCATGGTATGATAATGAGTGGGGTTATTCCAACAGAGTAATCGATCTGCTTAAATTTATATCAAAGTAAAATTCGATTAAGTAACATAAAAAAGCCCTTACAGTTTTCGCTTAAGCTGTAAGGGCTTTTCTTTTAGACAAGCGGCTGTCCAAATATTCTCAAACATTATTCCGGCATCTCAAAACCTTCGGGGATTTCGATATTTGAGGAAACGGTTTGAACATCATCATCTTCTTCTAACTTATCGATCATCTTTAAGGCTTTTTGAGTTGTATCGGCATCTAAAGCTACATAGGTATCGGGAACCATTGATATGGCAGCAGAAACCGATTCAAAGCCCTTTTCCTGTAAAGCTTCAAGAACCGAAGCAAAGTCGTTGGGATCGGTCGTTACGGTAATAACACCGTCTTCAGTTGCAATGTCTTCGGCTCCTGCCTCAAGAGCAGCTTCCATGATAGCTTCTTCACTTACGACTTCAGCATCATACTCTATAACGCCTTTTCTGTTAAACATATAAGCTACGGAACCTGTTGCACCCAAGTTTCCGCCGCTCTTTGTAAAAATATTTCGAACACTGGCTGCTGTTCTGTTTTTATTGTCCGTTAAAACTTCAACCAAAACGGCAACTCCTCCGGGGCCGTAGCCTTCATACAAAAGCTCCTCATAGTTTACTGCACCTAATTCACCCGTACCCTTCTTAATTGCTCTTTCTATGTTGTCTTTAGGCATGTTTGCAGCACGAGCTTTTAAAACAGCTGTTCTAAGTCTTGGGTTAGTAGCCGGATCTCCGCCCCCCATTTTTGCAGCAATTGAAATTTCTTTGATAAATTTAGTAAACAGCTGACCTCTTTTAGCATCAGCTGCACCTTTGGCATGTTTAATTGTAGCCCATTTACTATGTCCTGACATGAAAACTCCTTACTTTTATTCTAAAAAATAGAGACTAATATTACACAAAAAGACAAAATATGTCAATGGAGCCTGAGAAAAAAAAGTCCGATATGAAATACATATCGGACTTTAAAAACAAAGCTTATGGACGTCTTGAAGCAACACCCTTTTCAACGATAGCCATGAACTCATGCTCATACCAATCTTGTGAATAAGGAAAGTGTCTGCGGACTACAGGCCTTAGCTTAAACTCAATAGCATCCTTGCAAGCTTCACATACATCATATTCGCGGATATGCCAATAAGTCCTTTCTGAGATAGGATTTACCAGCTCTTTTCTACAAATATCACAATGTAATGTTCTCATAATAATACTCCTTAACATTTGTTTATATCAGTATATATC
>CAJPPE010000278.1 GCA_905372345.1 uncultured Treponema sp.
TTTCATCACACTGTATCCGTCCAAAATAATCTATATCGAATACATTATCACAGGACAGCGACAGCTATATGTCGTAATTAGATAAAAAAGTTCCAGCGGTTTTTATAAGCTCTTCTTTATAATCTTTTGGAGAAACTACGGTTACAGCATCTCCGAAGCTAAGGAGTAAGGCCTTCCACAGCCGTTCTTTTGCAGGAACATGAATATGGGTTTTACATTTTTGAGATGGCAGTTTTTCGATAATGGAGTCGGGAAAGTATTCTTCGATGAGCGGAATTTCTTTTTCGGAAAAAATAATTTCTATATTGATGCAGGTTTTATAATACGCCAGCTCGGCTTCTTTCATCTTTTGTTGTATATCGCCGTGTTTTATAAATGATTTTTCTTTTGAGATGACCAGGTTTTGCATCCGAGCAACTTTAAAGGTTCGATACTCTTTTGTTTCTTTAAGGTATGCAAACAAATACCATGCATACCATTTATAATGAATTGCAAGGGGCTCCGCACAAACATGCGAACTTTTTCCTTCGGAATTGCGGTAATCTAAAACGATATAGTTCTTACCGCCGATAGCTTTTTCTAAAAGCATATTGGAATCTTGCACCTTTTTATTTTCTTTTGTAACACTAAAATCCCAAAAAACTTTTTGCCCGCCCTCTTTTTCGATAATGGCATTGTATTTTTCGATTAAAGAATTGAGCTTGTCGTTTGTATATGAAGTAGCAAGACTTTCCAAAGCACTTATAATAATTTGCTGTTCGCTGTTTTTGATGTTGATATTTTTTATTTTATAATTTTCCAAAACGGCATAGCCGCCATACCTTCCGCCCAAGGTATATACGGGTATACCGGCTTCGGCTATGCTTACCATATCACGCTGAATAGTCCTGACCGACACATCAAAATACTCTGCCAAATATTTTGCGGAAACCTTTTCATGGTTTAATAAGTATATAATTATTTCGAGAATCCGTTCAAGTTTCATTTTCTAAATATGCAAATTTTACAGACCCAGAATATAAAAAAAATACACAGTTGTCAATAGACCTTTTTTAAAACTTAAGCCCCTTAATCCAATCTGCTATAATCGGTTCCACGGTTTTTATATCGAAGCCTAGTTTTAATACTTGAACCCTCTGTTCTGAGATAGCCCAATTTTGGTAGGGGTTATCATAGTTTTGATCAAAGAAATCATAGATATAGTTCTCGGCATCGTTTTGCTCATTGCCGAACATGGAAATCTTTTGAATGGCGGACTTTTCGAGCACCTTCCTGATTGAAGGTCTTATCCCTTCAAAAAAGAGTCCTTTATGAATTTGATATTTGTCCCCCCTCATGGCCTTAATCATTTCCGAAATCGAACCTGAAGGATTCATCTCAAGTCTAGGTCTTTCAAAATAAGATGTCGAGTTCGATTTTTCCTTTTGAAGTTCTACAAGATTTTCTTTTTTTACACTATCGTTTTTAAGTTCTTCTTTTTTAAGTTTGTTTTTTTCAAGCTTAGGCTTTTTAAGTTTATCCGTTTTTTTGTCAGGTAAAGATTCTTTATTTTTCAATGTGTTTTCTAAATTTAAAACTTCTGTTTTAGCTTTCTTTGTTTTAAGAACTTTCTCTTTTTGAACAGGCTCTGTTTTAGTATCTGTTGATTTTTTAATCACTACCTTTTCAGCTGTTTTATCGGGAGTCTTTTTTTCTTCCTTTGGTTTTACTTTTTTTTCTAAAACAACTTCTGCATCGGAAGCTTTATCAATAAGTTCTTCCTTCTTTTTTACAGGTTCTATCGAAAGCTTTAGCCTAGCCCATTCTCTTTGAAGATAAAGGTCTCCGCTTATGCTGTAGTAATAACCGTTTACCAAATTCAATAGAACCGCTTGTAAAATTTCTTCATCTTTCCAGTTTCTAAATCTTCCGATTTTTACAGCCTGAAAAATATTAAAGTTATTGGTTTTGTATTTCCGGCTATACAATAAAACGATATTTTCAAATCCTCCGTCAGCATAAACCGGCCAATACTTTAAAGTGTAAGCAATAACCTGATCTTCAACCCGTTTAATATCGGGAGAAATAATTATTGCATCTATTTGTTCTTTTGTAAAAACAATCTTAGAAAAGTCAAATGTCTTGGGAGGCCTATAGGCAGCCCGTTCTCTTTTTTGGCGGGACAATATTTCAGCTTGCTCATCTTTATAAGCCTTAACAGATGAAAGAGTGTCGGTAACATAGAGGCGGATAAGCTCTGCCGATTTTTTCATTTCAGTCTGTTTAAAATCTATGATATCGGCATAGCGTGCATATTTTTCGGTAAATGAAATTGAGGCAAATCTATCGGAAGAAACAGCCGAAACTATTTTTTCACACTCCTGTACAACATTGTAAACATCATTTGTATCAAGATTGGCTGTTCTTGCAGTAATAAAACCTATAACCTGCTTAATCTGCATAATAGTTTTTTGAGCAAGATTGATTAAATTTGCGGTCAGCAATTCCTGAAACCTATGCGACCTCTGTCTATACGAAGACATCAGCTCATACCGCATAGAGTCATCGGGATATTTATGCTTTAATTTTCCATTGTACAATGAAAGAGCTTCGCTTAAATGCCCTGTTTTTCTCAGTTCAAAATATCTTTCAATATCAAGATCATCCGAAAGGCTCACCTGAGGATATTCTTGTTTTAAGACTTGTTTTTCAAGTTCTGTTATTTCCATAAAAAGCCGCCGATTTTAGTCAAAAATCATAGCCTAATAATATAGGAAAAAAAGAAAAAAAAC
>CAJPPE010000279.1 GCA_905372345.1 uncultured Treponema sp.
GTTTTAAACTATACTATGTATAGATTAGTATTTAACTGTAACACCGATTACAAAAGTACCGTTGTGATTTTTATGGTTTGCAGGAGCTTCAATCATAGAATGCAATTCACCCTTTTTATCCTTCTGCTTATAACCTTCATACCAATTATCATCAGTCTTACCATGTGACCATTTGGCATTAATTTCAACCTTTTCCACCGGAGAGAAAGTGGCACCGACTTCATAAGCAACACCAAAATAGTTTTTGCTTGATACAGTACCGTCAGCATATTTGTTATGGTTGGCTTCTGCCCAAACTGCTGTATAGGGCTTAATCCACATCGAATCAGTAAGATTTTGTTTATAGCTTACCCAAGACTTGAAACCCATAGGCAGAATCTTTGAATTCTCTTTGTCGGCATCACTGATATGCGTCAAGATATGGTTAAGTCTGAAATCAATACCGAATGCCAAGCCTTCAAAGAAATTTGTATCACCGGAATCTTTTGAGCTGAATGCAAGCATTGCGGCCATATCACCGATATCTTCATTGTCTTTGTTCTTTCCGGCATAGTTGGACAATTCATTACCGTAGTAAACACCGGCTTTTACCCACTTATAGGAAGCATCAAAAACAATATCAAAAGCAGGTTTTGAATCCTTACCAACGTTCATCAAAGTATCCATACCAAAGTTTAAAGCAAGACCGTCAACAGGTTTTGAACCGAGTTTAAAGCCTGTACCGATATAAGCCTTTTTAACATTTGATGAAGTTTTACCACCTTGAACATAGGGATCTACACCGGCTTCACCGAAGTCTTCTATAGGATCAAATGTAGCATTTATACCGAAGTCGAAAGTTACCCACTTGTCATAGCCTACGCTTAAATCAAAACCGATAGCATATTTGTTTGCAAAAGGATCTTTAGCAGGTTCAGCACCATCAAAAACAGGTTTTTCTTTAAAGAACACAACCTTAGCATCATTATCATCAATTACGTGACCAGCCACCCATCCAGACTGTAAAGTAGAAAGAGGCTCAGCATTACCCATAGCAACAAGTTGTTTTTCACCATTCACTATAATCTCTTGTGCGGCATAATACTTAACAGCTAGATCTTCTGCTTTTATTACATAATCTTTTTTAAACGAAAATTTCTCATATTTTTCTTTACCTTTAACAGCATCTTTTCCTTTAGCTTTCCATGAGCCGTTAGAACCGAATTTTAAACCGGCATCGAATTTAAGGCCTGTTCCTGCAAGGTCATCACTTTTATATCCAAGCTTTGTACCAAAACCTGTAATATCGCCTGAGGTTTCAGGTTTCTTCTGAGTTCCATCATCAGTAATTCCACCCCAGATCTTAGCAAAATTGGTAGAAAAATCCGGTTTACCTAAAATATTCATATAACCGCCGAAAAAATGCACAGAAGCAGACATACCGCTTAAAGTTTTTCTCCAAAGTGCAAGTTCCGCATCTGAATCCCATGGTACATAAGGTGAAGTACTATTAGACTTTGCCCCATAAAACCTATAAGCCAAATTCAAGTCAATATCAAAGTTCATGTGAACATCGCCTTCGGTTTTTGAGTTTAGTTTACCCATATACAGGGGAACAACAACCTTAGCAAAAAATTTGTTTTCAAAACCGTGCTGAGGCTTTATGTCAGAACCTTTTCCTAAATCAATTCCCCAGTTTACAGTAGCACTTGCTGTAACTTGAGGTGTAAGCTGAGCAAAAGCAACTCCGCTCACGAGTACCAAAATCATCAAAATTGACAGAATTTTTTTCATAAAAAATTCCTCCTTGTTATTTATTTAAGTTAATTGTATCATAGCTTATTTCTACTGTCAAGCAAAAATAAAAAAAAGTTACACAAAATTTGCATTTTTTTATAATTTTTTTATGATTTTTTTCAACTTTTTGCCTTTTTGACGTATAAACAACAAAGGATTTGTTTATTCCTCTTATTAATTATAGTTTTTCAATTTCATTAAGGTTTAAACCGGTAGCTTTTATAATGGAATCCGTGCTAAAGCCCATTTCAAGCAAATTTTTTGCTGTTTCAAGCTTGGTTTGGTAAGCTCCATCAGAGAAGCCTTGTTGTCTGCCTTTTATTTCTCCCTGCAATATTCCATCTTCAATGCCTTCTTGATAGCCCACATGTTTCCAAGAAGCTTTATCATGTTCATATTTCATGCGGTTTTCATATAGCCACTTCTCTTTTGGGCTCATTTCCATTACGCCAATAGTGGAATTCGCTTTTCTCATCATTTCAGAGTTTTCTGCTAACATCTCTCTCACCTCCGAATTATCAGTTTCGATAAATTTCAGCCAATTGTAAAGTTTCTTTTTCTTTTCGTCTTGCTCAATATTTTCTTGTTGTTCTTTAACTTTGGCTAAGTTCAAAAAGTGGATTTCAAGCTCATCGGAAAGCCTGTCGTTTATGTGCTTTTCGACTACATTGTATTCACTGTGAATAAGCGAATTCAAATTAAAACCTTCACCCACTATGTTTATTGTAATACATTTAGGCAGTTTTGTATATACTTCGCCCGTTTTCAAGTTTTCAGTGTACATTTTAGCCCAATAAAAAATGGTTCTTTGAACAAACTCGCTATTCCACCTGTTTTGAATTTCGATGTCGATAATGGTGTTGTTTTTTAAACTTAATTTTACGTCTAAAACACCGGTTTTATCATTTATCGAATCCTTATGAAACTCCTTATCGAGAAGTTCCAAACCTGCAATATTCTCAGGCGGAATGTCTAAGA
>CAJPPE010000280.1 GCA_905372345.1 uncultured Treponema sp.
GCTGCGAGGCTGCGAGGCTGCGAGGCTGCGAGGCTGCGAGGCTGCGAGGCTGCGAATTTTGCCCTGATGGAGCACTTTATGTCAAGTGCTTTTGCTAAATTTTGAGGAAATATACTGTTTTTACCAGTGTTATTCTCTGTCATTACTATACAATATAACACGGTTTTTTAAATATGTCAACATTTTAAGATATTTTTGAGATTTTTTATATTTTCAAAACTTCGTTTAAAGAATCCTAAATTCGGTTTTATTTAAGATTTCATACAATTCCCTGACCGGAAGACCGACTATGCCGGTATAGGAGCCTTCAATTTTTTCGATAAAAAAGGAAGCTTTACCTTGAATTTTATAAGCCCCTGCAGCATCCTTCCATTCTTCGGTTTTTAGATAAGCGGAAATTTCTTTATCGGAAAGCTTTTTAAAGAAAACTTTAGAAACACTGTGCTTTTCACTTATTTGACCTGTTTTACAATCGAGCAGGCAGATTGCACTAACCACAAAATGAACCGAGTCGGAATGATTTTTAAGCATCATCTCGGCTTCTTTTTCGTTTTTAGGTTTACCGAAGATTATTTTTTCGTTTGAAAAGGCTGTATTTTCGGCAAAAACGAGGGTGTCTGCCGCCAATATCAGCTTTTGAGAGCCCTCATTTTGCGGCAAGGTTTTAAAAAGGCTTTCAGCCTTTCCGCGAGCAGTTAGGATACACCTTTTTACAGGGTCTTTTTCGGTTATTAAAGATTCATCAAAATTTGAAATTTTAACAGAAAATAAAACACCCAGCGAATCGAGAATCTCTTTTCGTCTGGGTGATGCAGAAGCTAAAATCAGCTCTTTCATTATTTTTAGCTAAATTTTTAGTTCTTATTTTGTCCGGCCATTATTGATTTTAAAACTTCCAAAGCTCTGTTTCTAACAGGAGTTATGTAGTTAAAGTTATTGGCAATTCTCATAATATTTTCGGTCATTCCGCGTTTATCTTTTACGCTGGGAGCCAATTTTTCATAAGCATTAAGAACTTCAAGAGCCAAGGAGCTTGTAGGATTGACAATGTCGAATTTTTTGTTGATAAAGTTTATCATGTCTACAACTTCGTCATTATTGTTATATCCCAAGTCACCTAAGGATTTAACGGCTTCCATGATTACTATCGGCTCATTATCGGTGTACATAACCGTCATAAGAGACTTCTTTGCCTGTTCGTTTTTAACTTTTCCTAAAAGGCGACATGCTTCTCTTCTAACATCAGGATAGTTGTTTGCAAGCCTTCCGTTTTCACGTACAAGCGTGGTAAGACCTACAGTCGCTAGAGAATCAAGAGCTTCCTGTAATTCGGGAGTTACCCTTCCGCCTTCAATAGCTTCTTCAATTACTTGTAAGGCTACAAATTTAGCATCTCGGCCTTCCGTAGTAACCATCTCTTTAAGAATTATGCCTTCCATCGAATTAAGATAGGCCTCTTCTACCGTCATCATAGAGTCGGAACTCTTGTCCTGTGCAAAGACAAAGGCCGCTCCTAAAAATAATATCATCATTACAAAAACTAAAGACTTTCGTCGCATTTCAAATTACCCCCTTAAGTTTGGTACATATATCTCTATTTTCAATCATTTTCATTGTAAAGTCAAGTGGTAAAGCCCGCTTTTTCAATTTTTTAAGGCACTAAAAGCCATCTTTCGTCTATTTTTTCAAGGTTATAAAATATCAGAGTCTGGGTGCTTGTTATCTTTAAAACTCTAACCTTTGTCGGTGTTAGATAGGCAATATCATCAACTCTTCCGTTTTGCCTTGAGGGTACAAAAACATAGTAAAAATAATCTTCAATACTTTTTAACTGCTTTCCCTTTAAATTGGAAGGAAGACCTTCACTGGTTTTTTTTAAAACATCAGGCTTTGAAAACTCTTTTATATATTCGGTTGAAAGCCAGTATCTCCAGCGTCCGTAATCTTTTTGTGCAGTTATATCGTTTAGCTTTTTTACTACCTCTTCAATTTCGGACTTTGCTATTTCTTTGTCCTTTTTGGTAATTGAAATACCCTCAAATTGGGCTACAACCTCTTCATCTGCAGCTTTAGATGTTTCTGCCTGAGATTTTGACATTACTACAGCCTTAGGCTTTTGAACCTGCTGAGGTTTTTTTTCATTTACCTTAGTTTCGGCAGCAGAAACAGGCTTTGTTTCAGGTGCGGATGCACATGAACCTATTAAAAATACAACAAGGCATAAACCTAAAAAATAAAAAATCTTTTTCATACTATATATGATATATTTATTTTCGGCTTATGTCAACTGAAATTCAAGAAAATCCCCCATTCCTTGACAAAAGCTCTAAAATCGGCAATACTGGAAGTTGGAATAAAGTGGTGTTTACCTCTAATGTAAATTTAGGTTTACAATACGATATAATACCAATCTTATCTCATTTTATTCTATGCGATTATATTTTCTCTTAATAAAAATGGCGGACAGTTTGTTTTCTCAGAGAGCATTTACAGCAGAACAGGGCCGTCCGTTTCTAGTAAAGAAGCTTTCCTATGAAAAAAGCATTGATGAAAACAAGTGTAAAAATACTTGTACTTGGATTGCATTTATGGCAACTCTATTTGGCTGTAAACAACCTTCAGGCTCTTCAAAAACTCTGCAGGTTTGGGAGGAGGAAATGGTTCAGATGAATCGGCTTTTCAACCACATTGTATTCACTGTGCAAAAGATTGTTCAAATCAAAGCCTTCACCCACTATATTTATT
>CAJPPE010000281.1 GCA_905372345.1 uncultured Treponema sp.
ATTATAAGAAGCTATATAGTTTTCCATTGCATTAATCAATATTTCTCTATCCGCTTTATCCAAAAACATTTCAACATTATCAACCATAAATTTATGCTGAATCGATACTATATTCGTACGGGGATAAAAAGTAAATTTAAACTCGGTAGGTTTTATCTCATCCTTTGTCCTTTTAACGGAACCGCCTATAAGAGTTCCCAATTCTATGGGGGAAAAATCTCCTAAAAAATTAGGATCATTTTTGTGAACCGTTTTACATGAATCCAAAATAAGCAAAAACATAATTCCACTTAAAATACTTAAAGCTCTTCTATTCATTCTATCTATCCCTCTCTAATTTATTTATGGAATGCTGCTACTAAACAATACGAGCTATACCTTAGTTACAACCCCTATTGTTTCACTTCAAACATTTGAACCTGTTTGTTTAATACGGTAAGCACAAGAACCGTTCCTTGGGGAAGCCCATAAGGAATACTACATTTTCCGCCTTGATGGTTAAAACTTACAAGCTCCGTTCTTTTTCCGTCCGGATATACGGCATCAACCGTAACTTTTACCGGATAAGGATATTTAGGTAAAGCAGGCGAATAAACACCGTAAATAATTTTTTCGGTAGACTCAGGAAATTGCATACCTAATTCTATTTGAGAGTAAGTATCTACAGAAGAATCGGCAGACTCACTTTGACTTACAACTAATGGAGCGTTAATAGAAGAATTGACTTCGGCTTTTATTACAAACGAAATTTTGCTTTGAGCTATTGCAGAATAAATATCTTCAAGTTTAAATCCTTCCATGTTAGGAACGGAAACTTTTTCGTTTTCAGGTCCCTTGCTCACGATGAATTCTATTAAAATTTCTTCCGAAATCTTAGTATCAGGAGAAGGATTTTGCTCCAAAATAGTACCGGCAGGAACTGAACTTGCTTTATACATAATCGGTTCTTTTATGGAAATCAGCTGTTTACGCCCTGAAGTAAAAAGAGAAGCAAAATGCTGTTGAACCTCCGATAAGGTTTTACCCACATAATTTTCTACCCTGTCAAGAACGGCACCGCTGCTTACAGTAATATTTATTCTTTTTCCGGCTTTAACGATAGTTCCTGCAGGAGGACTTTGCTCTAAAACCTTCCCTGCGTCTTCGGGATTATCCGAAAATCTTAATTGAAGACGGGGATAGAGTTCTTTAACCTGTAGTTTAAGAACCGCATCTTCAAATTTTTCGCCTTCAATATTAGGAACCAAAACTTGATCGGCAGTTTTTACCGACATAAAAAACACGATTGTAGAAATAAGAATAAAAAATACAAGCATTACCAAAGAGGTAACAACTATCACTTTTCCGTTACTTTCTATGCTGTCTGAAATATCACCAAGTCCCATTAATTACACCATCCATATTTAAAAATTTATGTTTCAAAACCGCCTTCCAAAAAATCAGGAGAGCCGTTTAAAAAGTCTTTCCACTCAAGCTTCTTTTTTGCCTGCTTTTGTAATACCGAAACAGCGAGTATTCCATTCCCTGTTTGAATTAAAATACCGCATTTTTTATCGGTACCCAGTATTGTACCAAATTTTTTATTTTTTGTCATTTCATTTGAAGCATCTTCATATAAATTAGCTTCAATTATGCTTATTTTTTCGCTATTTTTAAAGGTAAAGCAGCCCGGCCAGGGAGTAAATGCCCTTATTTTTCTTTCAATTTCTTCAGCCGGCTTTGACCAATCTATAAGCCCGTCTTCTTTTTTAAGCATTGAACAATAAAGAGCTTTTGCCTCTTCTTGAGGTCTTGCCTGCTTTAATTTATTTTCAAAATCAGAAAGGACTTCACGCAAAAGCGGGCAGCACTTATTGGAACAATCGGTTAAAAGGCTTTCAGTAGTTTCGGAATTATTTAAGGGAATTTCAAGCTGCCCTAAAATACTTCCGCAATCCGTTTTTTGAGCAAGGGTCTGAATCGTAATTCCCGTAAGTTTATCCCCTGCCAATATGGCCGCAGGAACCGGAGCACAGCCCCTCCACCTTGGTAAAAGAGAGGGATGAATATTTATTCCGCCCAGCGAGAAAAGAGCCATCGTCTTAGGCCCGAAAATTTTACCGTAAGCAAAACAAACCAAAAGATCGGGTTTTAAAGCCTCAAGTTCTTTTCTAAAATTATCATCAAGTTTTTGAGGCGTCAAAACAGAAAAATCTTCCGGCAGAACTCCTTCCTTTATAAGCTCTTTTACTGCAAGAGCTGCATCGGAATCCTGCATCTTTTTGTTCCGTCCTGCAGGAGCCGGAGGATTAGTCAAGACTCCGCAAAGTTCAAACTCACGAGCTATTAGTTTTAAGGCCGGTACGGCACAGGAAGGAGTTCCCGCAAAAAAGATTCTCATCTCAGGCGGATCCTCTTTTTTGAAAAAAGAGCCTTTTTATGCTCAAACTTTTCGATAGCCTCGGCCTTTTTTTCTTCACTTAAACGGTCTATAAAAAGCACACCGTTTAAGTGGTCATTTTCATGCTGAATGACTCTGGCAAGAAGGCCTGAGGCCTCTATGGTTTTTATTTTGCCGTCAATGTTTAAAAACTGTACCTTTACAGCTGAAGGTCTCATAACATCGTCATAGACCTTAGGTATGCTCAAACAGCCCTCTTCCATCAAGCACATTTCCTGAGAGGTTTCGATAATTTCAGGATTTATAAAAACATACTTTTGTTCGTTTATAAATACGATAAAAAGCCTTATGTTTTCTCCTACTT
>CAJPPE010000282.1 GCA_905372345.1 uncultured Treponema sp.
GAAAACTATTTATATTCAAAATATCCTTTAGTTTATTATAAATGTAATATGAAAAAAAATGATTGGCTCGGTGAAGTTATAGATGGAAAATCTATTATTGAAAGAGGCTTTTTTATTTTAGAGGCCGATTCAATAGAAAAACTGGATGTGTTAAAAAACTTGTTTTTAGCAGAATTCAAAACTGAGGGCGATTATGAATAATTATCTTATCCCGATTATGTCTTATCCTCAAGTGATTATAAAATCGGGAGAAGGCAGTTATCTGTTTGATAGATCGGGGAAAAAATATCTTGATTTTAACTCAGGACAGTTTTGTACAATTTTTGGTCATGGCAACAACGCCGTACAACAAAAGATTAATAATGCAAACTCTAAATTAATACATACTTCCAGCGGATTATTGTCAGAATCGGTTATAAAAGCAAGTGCAGCTCTTAATACTTTAAGCGGAAACCTAAAGGCCTATTGTATTTTTTTGAGTACGGGGGCGGAAGCCATAGAATTTTCTTTACGCTATGCAAAACATATTACTCGGAAGACCGGCCTTATTTGTTTTGATTGCGGATATCATGGACTAACTTTAGGAGCGCAATCCATTACCTTTAGCGGTAAATATACGATTCCCCCCGTAGCAAATATATACTCGATTCCCGTGCCGAATGAAAATTATTCTATAGATGATATTGGCAATATTCTTAAAAAAACAAAAAATATTCTTGAGCACGAAGACATAGCTGCGGTCATAATTGAACCCGTTGTATCTGTAGGTGGTATGATATTTTTATCTGAGTATTTTCTTCATGAGCTTAGAGAACTTTGTACAAAATATAATACCTTGCTTATTTTTGATGAATGTCAAACAGGCTTTGGCAGACTGGGATATTGGTTTGCCTATCAGAAATATAGTATTATACCGGATATGGTAGTTACTGCAAAAGGAATCGGTTTAGGGTACCCTGTATCAACAGTATTATTCAATGAAACTGTTGTAAAATCGATGGACTCAAGCATGACGCATTACAGTTCGCATCAAAATGATGCTTTCGCAGCCAATATTATTTTAACAGGGATTGAATTCATTAATAAAAAAAATATCTTAAAGCAAGTACAAGAAACCGGCAAATACTTTTTAAAAAAGTTGCAGGATTTGGCAGCGGTAAATATAAATGTATTCAACCCGCGCGGACAAGGGCTTATGCTTGGTATAGATCTCAAAGAAATTACAAATACTGATTCACGAACTGTATATCAAAGACTGGCGCAATTACTTTTGGAGAAAGGTATTATCATTCAGGGCACAAAGGGAGGCCGCGTATTACGTTTCCTGCCCGACTATTTAATAAAACAAAAGGATATTGATTTTGGACTTAACTGTATATCCGAATGTATAAACGAAATATATAATAAATATGACAAATAACTTATGAAATTTATAGATATGAAAACTTTTATAATTGCGGAAATATCTGCTAATCATAACCATAAAAAAGAAATCGCTTTAAAAACTATCGAAGCTGCAAAAAATGCCGGAGCCGATGCGGTAAAAATTCAAACATATACGGCCGATACAATCACATTGGACTGCGATAATGAATATTTTCAGATAAATCAAGGTACCCTTTGGGACGGCACAACCTTATATAAGCTGTATCAGCAAGCGTATACTCCATGGGAATGGCATCAAGAATTGTTCGATTATGCGGCAGAACTTGGTATTCCGCTTTTTTCAACTCCCTTTGATAAATCGGCGGTGGATTTTCTTGAGGGACTTAATAACCCCATATATAAAATTGCTTCTTTTGAAATTACGGATATTCCTTTGATTGAATATACTGCTTCAAAACATAAACCGATGATTGTTTCTACAGGAATTGCAACATTACAGGAAATTGAAGACGTAGTAGCCGCTTGTAGAAAAGTAGGAAACGATGATATTACCCTATTAAAATGCACATCTTCCTATCCCGCTCCGCTTAAAGAAGCTAATCTGTTAACTATACCGGATATGAAAATCCGTTTTAACTGTAAGGCTGGCTTGTCCGATCATACGCTTGGTGATGTATGTGCTTGTACAGCTGTTGCCTTGGGTGCGCAAGTCATTGAAAAACATTTTATTATTGACCGCTCAATCGGCGGCCCTGATTCCGCTTTTTCAATGAATGAAAAAGAATTCGGCACAATGGTAAAACGGATCCGTGAAGCAGAAGAATGTTTAGGCAAAACGATATATGAACTTTCGGATCTGGCACAAAAAAACAGAAAATTTTCACGTTCGCTATTTGCCGTGCAAGACATACAAAAAGGTGATATTTTTACAGAAGAAAATATTCGTTCCATTCGGCCCGGTGATGGTATAAGCCCGAAATATCTTTCTGAATTGTTGGGAAAAGAAGCAAAACTATCAATAAAAAAAGGTACACCTATTAAATTTGAGTTTTATAAATGAAAAAGATACTTATTTTAGGTTCCGGCGGTTTTATAGGAAAGAATCTTTGTGAATATCTTTCTGATAACACTAGTTATTCAATTTTTGCTCCTTCAAGTTTAGAATTGAATGCTGTTGATGAAAATTCGGTAACCAAATATTTAAAACATGGTTGTTTTGATGTCGTGATTCATAGTGCTATATATAATCCGCGTACAGATAATAAGAAAGATCAAAATAAAGAGTTGGAGTATGATTTAAGGATGTTCTTTAATTTTGAAAAAAAT
>CAJPPE010000283.1 GCA_905372345.1 uncultured Treponema sp.
TTTGCGGCGAACTGGACTTGAACCAGCACACCCGTTAAGGCATCAGCACCTCAAGCTGACGTGTCTACCATTCCACCACCGCCGCAACTGAAATGGATTTTATCAGATAATCAAAAAAAAGTCAATAGGAGAAAATGGTATCTTTAAAAAAACTAATCACCGTCTGAGGTTTCTTCCGTATTTGTAGTTTCAGTTACGCTTTCCCCATCTGCCGGAGGATCAAGAAAAATAGAGGGATCAATTTCAATAGGTGCTGTGTCTATTTCAATTTCTTCTTCTCCTTGAGCCATTCCTGAACCCTTTATTCTGTCGATACCGATGTTCCTTAGTTTTATGCCGGCTGTATGTTCCGTACATATTTCTGTCGGCTGGGTTCCGTATAAAAATGGCAGGGTGATGGTTTCATCTGTGCAGTTTTCTGAAGGAATCATTCCCGATTTTTTACATACCTCAACCATTATTACGCCTTTTTCAGGTCTTACAAAGTCTTTAAAGGGCTTATTTTTATGCACCTCACGCATAAAGTTTGCCGCTACATAACCTGAAAGAGCCGCTCCGGCATTATCGGTACCTAAGGAGTATCCGCCCCTGTCAAATCCGTACCATACAATAGCAGAGTAGTATGGAGAATATATTGCAGCCCATGAAGCCGACCAGTTTTGTGTTGTTCCGGTTTTTGCGGCCATCGGCATTCTAAATATTCTGCCTGTTCTTTCATCTTTATATTCGAATTTTTTTCCTCCTGAAGAAGCCCCGAATAAGGTACCCAAAGAGATTGTCTTTTTTAAAATTTCGGTCATTATAAAGGCATTGCTCGGACTTATAACCTGCATTGCTGTTCCCCGTTTCCTTTGTTCAATACGCAAGTCAAGTTCAGGGTCCATAATTGTAACTCCGTCTCTGTTTTCTATGGCTCGTACGGCTATAGGATCTACAGCACGTCCCTGATTTCCGAAGATTGCAAAGGCTCTTAAAAGCTGGACAGGTGTTACGGAGCTTATCCCGAGGGCCAAAGGATAAACCTTTTCAAAAGTTCTATTTATTTCGGCAGTGTCAGTGATGCCCATAAGATTTGCAAGACGGTCTATGGCTCTATCAAAGCCCACCATTTCAAGAGTTTTTATAGCCGGAATATTTAATGAGAGAGGCAACGCCTTATATACCAAAACAGTGCCGTTCCATTTTCCGCTATAGTTATTCGGAATATATTGTACTCCGTCGGCAGACTCAAAAACCTGAGGAGTATCATCCATTCTTGTAGCGGCTGTAATTACCCTTTCGTCAATGGCCGCAGAATATATCAAGGGTTTTATTGTACTTCCTACCTGAAGCTTTGATTGAGTTGCCCTTATAAGCTGGTTGCTTTCACTGAATTGACTTCCGCCGATAAGGGACGTTATATAGCCCGTTTCATTTTCAATAGAAATAAAGGTACCTTCAACCACTCTTTCCATTAGAACTTCCTGCATTTTTGCTGTTGACTGTTTGGTAAGAGTTTTTAAGTTGTCTATACCGCACATTAGGGCGAGTACATCAATGGTATTGTTCAGCTTGTTTCGATAATAGGAATTTGTTTTTACTTTGAGTTGTTTTTCTCCCATGCTAAGGGATTCTATTCCGAAGCAAAGGGTTAAAAGAGCTGTCAGGTTACTGTATTGTTCCGCCTGACTGAATGATGTGGAGGTTGAGGCCGAAACCCTGTCATTGGCTATCGCAATGTATTTTTGAAACTCTTTATCGGCTATTTCTTGATGCCTTAAATCGCAGGTTGTATGTACCGTATATCCGTCCTTATAAAGGTTCATAGTGCCGTATAGCATATTATCTGCAACTTCTCGCCTTACATATTCAGAAAACCATCTGGCCTTATCTTCGCGGGTAAGCCATGCCGATAGAGCAATTCGGGTATAGTCAAAGTTAGCCCAGTAGTCTTCAAAAGATTCTGCAGCCTCTTCCTTTGATATAAAGCCGAGATTTATCATCCCTTCAAGAACATTTTCCTGTCTTTCTTTTGCTCTGTTCGGGTAATTAAAGGGATTGTATCTTGTAGGGTTTGAAAGCTGAATAATTAGGATAGCTGCTTCTGCCGGTGTCAGTTCTGCTGCAGAATGTCCGAAATAAAGGCGGGAGGCCGCACTTACTCCGCTTGTTCCGCTCCCAAAATAGGCTTCATTTAGGTAGAGCATCATTATCTCGTCTTTTGAGTGCCGCCTTTCCATCTGGATAGCCCACCAAAGTTCTTTTATCTTTCTTCCAATCCTTTTATCTGTTCTGTCGCAATAGAGAATACCTGCGATTTGCTGAGTAATTGTACTTCCGCCTCCTAATGATCTTCTTGTAAGTTGTCCTATGACAGCCCTGATAATCGATTTTATTCTAAAACCCTTGTGCTCATAAAACAGGCGGTCTTCACGCGTTAAAAGAGCTGCAATCAGGTTGGGCGAAATATCTCCATAATTGATAAGTTCCCGCTTTTCGTCCAAGGAGAATTCGGTGATAAGATCCCCTCTGATATCCAATATTCTTGACGGCAGGGCAGGATTAAAGTCGACAAATAATTCGCTTTGTTTTATGTTTTTTGTCATTGCCATCATTTTTCCTAGGGCAAAGGCTCCTCCGGCTAGGATCAAGAAAATCAAAATAAGATATATATATATTATCTTGCTCAGCTTATTCATAGTCATATAT
>CAJPPE010000284.1 GCA_905372345.1 uncultured Treponema sp.
TTTTATTATTAAACTTGTTTCAAAAAAACAGAACAATCAAAACTCCGAACTTTCCGAAGATTATTTGGAAACGCTTATAAATATAAGTTTGGCAGATGGGACTTTTCAAACGGGAGAGCATGAATTAATTAAACGAGCTGTGAGGCTCCATGAATTAAAACTGCAAAGCATAATGACAAAAAAAGAAGATATTGTCAGCCTCGATATAAATTCATCACTCGAAAATATGGTAAGCATTTTTCGTAAAACAATGTTTTCCCGTCTTCCAGTTTATAAGGGAGAAAAAGATAAAATAATAGGAAGCGTACATTATAAAGATATTTTATTTTATAGAAGCCATAATACGGAAATGGATATAAATAAAATTATAAGACGGGCTCTGTTTATTCCGAAAACAGCAAATATTTTTTCGGCTATAAAAACGATGAGCAAAAATAAAAGAAATATGGCCTTTGTTATAGATGAATACGGTTCCACTGCGGGGCTTATCACAATTGATGATATAAGTACTGCTATTTTCGGTTCCATTCAAGATGAGTATTCTAAAACAAAAACAAATCCTTTAAGCGGAATGAAGATTGTTGACGGTACGCATATTTTAATTCCCGGAGCTGTCCCTATAATTCAACTTAATAGTATTTTAAATACCGATTTTCACTCGGATTATAATGATACTATAGGCGGACTTATTCTTGAAACGGCAGAATACCTTCCCAAGGAAGGCGAACTGATTACTATAGGCGAAGTCGACTTCAAAGTAGAAAAGGTTGAAACAAGTAAAATTATTTCTCTTATTGCAGATGTGTCTAAACTTACGGCTGGGGCACAATTCCCAAAAGCTTTTCAATAATATCGTCAGCGGTTAAATTATCTGCGGCAGCTTCATAAGAAAGTTTAAGCCTATGCCTAAGAGCCGCATATGCGACGGCTTTTACATCTTCAGGAATTACATAATCTCTTCCATTAAATAGAGCCTTTATCTTTGCACATTTTTGAATAGCTATTCCGGCCCTTGGAGATGCCCCGTAAAGAATATAGCTTAGGTAATTCCCATGAATATAGTCATCCTGCTTTACATTTTTTACAGGCCGTGTTGCTGCAATTATTGAAACTATATAGCTTGTAATTTCGGGAGAACATTTGACTTGTTCTACAGCATTGCGGAGAGTTTTTAAATTTTCGAGTGTCAAAACGGCTTCGGCCGGATTGATATTTGAGCTTTGACCGGGGTTTTGCCCCACGTTTTGACTCGGCCCTAGGCTTGAAAATTTATTCACTATATTTATTTCTTCTTCAATAGAAGGATACGGAACGAATAGTTTTAACAAAAAGCGGTCAAGTTCAGCTTCGGGCAGGGGATAGGTACCTTCCTGCTCGATAGGGTTTTGTGTCGCTAGTACAAAAAAAGGCGCAGGTAAAGAAAAAGAATTTTCTCCTATTGTAACCTGCCCTTCGGCCATGGCTTCCAAAAGTGCAGACTGCACCTTTGCAGGAGCTCTGTTTATTTCATCGGCCAAAACGATATTTGCAAAAACGGGACCCCTCCTTACGGAAAACTTACCGATACTTTGCTGATAAATCAGGGTTCCTATTAAATCGGCAGGAAGAAGGTCCGGCGTAAATTGAATACGCTTAAAGCTTGCGCTGGACAGCTCTGCAAATGTTTTTACTATGAGAGTTTTTGCAAGGCCGGGTACACCTTCAAGGAGCACATGGCCGCCTGCAATATACGCAGTTAAAATTCCTTCTATGAGTTCTTGCTGGCCCACAATCCGTTCTGCCATCTTTGCTTTAAAATTTTCTACTATCGTTTTATAGCTTGTATCGATCATAGTATCATTTTACGCCTTATGTTAAAATTTTGCAAGAGGTTGAAAGATTTGAGTGAGCTGCTTATTCCTACAAATTAAATGATTGAGTTTTTCCGTCGGGAGTTTGAATTGTTATATCGATATTTTTTTTCTTTTTGTTTTCAAAGGTTTCATTTACCGTATTTTCCGAACCGGCTGCTTTTTCTAAAAAATCCGCCGGATCATTTTTAGAGGGAATCTTTGTACTTATTACTATAGTCTCGCTATCTTTTTTTTGTTTAGGCTCTTCAAAAACAAATTTAACATTTTCTTTTTGGATAGCTTCCAAAAGTTTTAAGCCTTCTTCGGGTGTAATCGCCTTGTCTCTAATCATGTTTAAAATTTCAAGTTTTTCGTTTTCCATAAAATATCTCCTTGTAGTTCAAACAGAACTGTTGTCGCTGTTCTTCTAAATTTTTTCTTCTCCGGGCTCTCCCGTCAAAAATGAAACTGCAGAATCAACAGATAACTCTCCGTTCTTTATTTTTTGTAAGACTTCAGAAACATTAACGGACGGAAGGCTTCCATCCGATAAGCCCAGAGCCGCATTGATTTCTTCTATCTTATTCCGAACAGTCGGATAAGAAATGCCCAATTCTTTTTCCATATCGCGTATGCTGCCTCGGTTTTTTAAAAACATCTTTACAAAATATTTTTGCTCCTTTGTTAGGCGGCAAAACTCGCATAGCTCAAACTCGCCCTTTAGCGAACTATTGCATTTTGAGCAATGCAGCTCCGAAACGGTAAAACTATCCCCGCACACGGGACAGATTCCAATAACCTCTATCATGCTATCCCCCATAAAAACTTTAATTC
>CAJPPE010000285.1 GCA_905372345.1 uncultured Treponema sp.
ATTTTAATCTATCTTTTAACCTTGCTAAAAAAATATCCTAATAAATATTTAGAAGATTCAAATATTTTTAAGGAAGAGGAAAATTAACATGAGACTATGGCATCAAAACCTGATAAACAGATTACCCGCACAACAGCTATTGGGACAGCACAGAGAATGCTGTGCATTGCGAGGAAACGGCTGGGGCAAAAAGCATTCTGTTGTGGACTATGTATTTTTATACTCACCCTACAAACTTTTTCAATATCACGGTAATGGAAGAGATGAACAAAAGAGGGTATAAGGTTTCGGAAGAATGGTTAGATAAAAACTATAGAGGCAAAAAATGTCCTCCATACGGCGACCTAAAGGAAATCAAAAAGACAAGTCCTATTTACAAGGAGCATGATGAAAAATATATGCAGGAATGTATTACTAATCTCCGTGAAAAAAATATAGAGATATAAAAAAACGCCCGCATCCACGGCGGGCGTTGTGCAAAAAGGCTTAAAAATTTATTCGGCCGATGCTTCAGATGCTTCTTCAGCGGGTTTTTCTGCAGGGGTTTCTGCCGGTTTTTCTGCAGAAGATTCGGCAGCCTTTTTATTCTTGATGTTTGCTCTGCATATTTTACAGATCATTGATTTTGCACCGTTAATCTCTTGTTCGTACAAAACTTTGATTCCGGTTTTGTTACATACGGGGCATACCCCGCGTCCGCGGTTTTGCTCTGCGCGGATTCCTTTACCTCTATGAGCCTTTGACACGGTTGTACCTCCGATTTGATGAACTATCTACTACCTGATCGGTATTCTTTTTGTGTTCGGATTCAGCCTTTGACGATTTAAATCCTGCTTCTTTTTTAGAAGCCTTCTTGTCATCGGATTTTTTGGAATCATCTTTTTTCTTTGTATCCTTTTCCTTTTTTTCAAAGTCATAGTCTACAAGTTCCAAGATAGCAACATCAGCTGCATCGCCTTCACGGAAGCCGATTTTTAAGATACGGGTGTAACCGCCGTTTCTGTCTTTCATTCTAGGGCCGATATCGCTGAATAGTTTTTTTACAATATCATCATCCCAGATATACTTTGCAGCATGACGCCTGTTGTTGAATGTATCAACCTTTGAGCGTGTAATCAATTTTTCCGCAGTTCGGCGTACTTCCATCGCTTTTTGTTTTGTTGTCGTAATCCGCTCGTACTTAAATAGCGATGTAACCATATTTCGGTGCAAAGCACGGCGATGTGCAGTTGTACGCGAAAGCGGATTAAAGCCGTTCTTATGCTTCATCTGTTTCTTCCTTCTGTCTTGATACTTTTATCGTATTTTTTAGATGACTGTAATCAGTCATACCCAAGCGCAAATTGTATTCCGCTAACTTAGCATGAATTTCATTTAAGGTCATTCTGCCGACATTGCGCATACTTTCGATCTCATCTTCCGATTTTTGAGCCAATTCGCCGAGAGTCTTAATACCGGCCGAATCCAAGCAGTTTTTAGCCCGAACGGAAAAATCGAGAGTTGTAATCGAAGTTGCTAAAAGCTGTTTTATTGCACTATCATCATCTTCATCTTCACTAAGATAATCGCTTTCGTTAAAATTAATAAAGATAGAAAAATGATCTTTTGCAATTTTTGCAGCTTCGCCCAAAACATCTTCAGGTCTGACTGTACTGTCAGTCCAAATTTCAAGAATGAGCTTATCGTAATCGTTTCTTTGTCCCACTCTGCAAGGCTCAATAGCATAGCTTACCTTTAAAACAGGACCGTAGATTGCGTCCATCGGAATGGTTCCGACAATTTCAATGTACTTTTCATTAACTTCTGCCGGTACATAACCTCGGCCGAAATCTACTTGAACATCAAACGAAACATTAGCACCCTTCATTAATTCCATAACATGGAAAGGTTCGCCTAAAATTTCAAGCTGTCCTTCAACGGCAAAATCTTTGCTTGTTATTGACGCAGGCCCCTTAAATTCAAAATGAAAGTCACCTTGTTCCGACTCATCCGATAAACGGAGGCGGATCTGCTTTAGCTTATTCAAAATTTCCAGCGTATCTTCGGAGACGTTCGGAATATTTTCAAACTCACTGGAAATTGTGTGGGGTACGCCGTCGGCATCATGCGATGTTATAAGCACTGCCGATATAGCATAACCCTGTATTGAAGATAATAAAATTCTCCTCAAACAATTTCCGATGGTTGTTCCAAAACCGGTCTCAAAAGGGGATGCCGTAAACTTACCATAGCTTTCGGTTGATTCTTGCTGAGCAAATTCCAAGCCTTTCGGCTTCTTAAATCCTTTTAAAAGATTTTTACGGGCCATTCACGTCTCCTTATATTCGGCGCGTCTTCTTGGGACGGCAGCCGTTGTGCGGAATGGGAGTTACATCGCTGATTGAGCGAACCTTTAACCCCATTGTTCCAAGCGTTCTGATAGCCGATTCACGGCCGACTCCGGGACCTTTTACAAAAACATGAACCTCATGCAAGCCGTAGGGCTGGCACTTTTGTACAGCTGTTTCTGCAACTGTCTGAGCCGCAAAGGGTGTCGATTTTTTGGCACCGGCAAAGCCTAAGCCGCCTGAAGATGCCCATGAAAGAACATTTCCCTTTAAGTCGGTTATCGTAATAATTGTGTTATTAAAGGTTGCTTGAATATAAACATTGCCTTCATATA
>CAJPPE010000286.1 GCA_905372345.1 uncultured Treponema sp.
GCCATATACCGTATCAGGATGCAATTCTCATTAAAATTTGGAATATAGATGTTCTTTCGGTTGTAATAAATATTTTAAATGCCCTTATATTGATTGCTTTTTTTAAGATACTAAACATGCCGCAAATTCTTTACTTTGCAGTTATCAGTCTTATCTTTGTTTTTTTTAGCTTTGTGGATATTTATCTCCCCGTAAAAAACGGAGGTATTTTAACCCTTCTTTGGGCTTTTTATTCTATAGCTTCCTTTGTTTATTATTTGCGGAAGGGAAGGGCTAGGATGGTTTATATTTCGCTTGGGCTGATAATCTTTGTTGCGGCAAAGCTGATTATTCTTGACTTAAATACCTTGAATATTTTATCGAAGGTTATCACTTCCTTGGTTTTTGGCGTTGCCCTTCTTTTGCTGAGTTATGCAATTCAGCCCATGTTGAAAAAGTTTGGGAAAACTGAAATTGAAAAAACCGAAGAAAGTTAGAGAGCCTTTTAAAAAATTTTAAAGGCTCTCTTGATCGGTTTAGATTTTATGATCGGTTTGCTTAAAGATAAAGGCGTAGATATCCGCCGTTTCTTCTATTATTTTTGCTGTAGGTTTGCCGGCTCCGTGGCCTGCTTTTTCGGTTATACGGATAAGGATCGGGTTTTCTCCCTTGTAAGTGTCGTGCAAGGCTTGGGCATACTTAAAGGAGTGTGCAGGAACAACCCTGTCATCATGGTCTCCCGTACATACCATAATGGAAGGATAATTGATGCCTTCTTTTACGTTATGGAGGGGCGAGTAAGCATAAAGATATTCAAACATCTCCTTACTGTCCTCGCTGCTTCCGTATTCATCGACCCAAGCCCAGCCTATGGTAAAATGCTGGTAGCGGAGCATGTCCATAACTCCAACCTGAGGGATTGCAACGGCAAAAAGATCAGGGCGTTGGTTTGTTACGGCTCCTATTAAAAGGCCTCCGTTTGAGCCTCCTTGAATTGCAAGTTTTTTGCTTGAAGTATATTTGTGTTCTATTAAATATTCTCCGGCTGCAATAAAATCGTCGAAGACGTTTTGTTTTTTCATCTTTTTTCCGGCTGAATGCCATGCTTCTCCGTATTCAAGACCGCCGCGTAAATTTACGCAGGCAAAGATACCTCCTTTTTCCAAAAAGACCATTCTGGCTGCAGAAAAGGCGGGCGGAAGGGAAATAGCAAAGCCCCCGTACCCATACATAATCGTAGGATTATTTCCGTCGAGTTTAATATCTTTTTTTGAAACAATGTGCATAGGAATATTTGTTCCGTCCTTGCTCTTAAAAAAGACCTGTTCGCATTTAAAATCTCCTGTGTTGATTGGAATGGCAGGAACAAAAAAGTCTGTTAAGCTATTTGTTTTTATATCATAGCGTATGATTTTGTTGGGAGTTGTATAAGAGGTAAAGTTGAAAAATAAGGACTCCTCATTTTTTCGTGTTCCTGAAAAAGAGATGCTTCCATTTGCAGGCAGATTTATTTTTGTGCTGTTTTTTCCGTCGAGACCGCAGATAAAGGCCTCATCCTGAACATCCCTCAAGTGAACCGTAAGGAGCCTTCCTCCGCAAAGGGCTGCGCTTGATAAAAGACAGTCTTTTTGGGGAATCACTTCATCGATGAACTCTTCACTGATATTGTTTAAAGAGGTCTTTACAACTCGGTAAAATGGAGCTTGTTTATTGGTTAATAAATATAAAAAGCCGCTTTCCGTTTCAAGGGGCCAGACACTGTCATTAAAATGAGTGTTGTATTGCTTAAAGCAGTTTGAACATTTAGGAAGACCTTCGCTTAGATCTGCAACAAAGAGCATATTGCCCTCACTTCCGGCTTCAAAAGCTGTAAGAAGGAGGGTTTTCTCGTCTTCAGTTGTACTTGCGGAAAAAGAGCGCAAGGGATGATCCTTGTCCTCAAAAATGAGAAGGTCATCGCTTTCTTTTGTTCCAAGTTTATGGTATTTTAACTTTTGGAATTCGTTTTTTTCGGTTAAAGATTTTCCTTTATCGGGAGCATCGTATGAGCTGTAAAAAAATCCGTCCTTATACCATGCAATATTGGAAAATTTTACCCAGTGTATGTGTTCTCCCGTATCGGCTTTTTTTTCGGCATCAAAGACAAAGATTTCTTCCCAGTCGGAGCCGCTTCCCGATACGGAGTAGGCCATGTATTTTCCATCCTTGGAAAAAGCAAGATTTTTTAAGGCCGTAGTTCCGTCCGAGCTTAGCTTATTCGGATCGAAAAAAACTTCAGGAGAGCTTTCCGCCTTTGTGTTTCCGCTTTGGCGGTACATAATGCTTTGATTTTGTAAGCCTTCCGTTCTAAAAAAATAATAGAAATTTCCTGCCTTAAAAAGGCCTGAGCGTTTTTCATAGTCCCAAATTTCTTCAAGCCGTTTTTTTAGCTCGCCTCTGAAAGAGATTTTGGATAAAAAATCTTCGGTTTTTTTATTTTCTTCTTTTACCCAAGCTATGACTTCGGGTGCATTATCGTCTTCAAGCCATCGGTACGGGTCAGGAACGACGGTTCCAAAATAATTGTCGGAAATATCGGATTTCTTGTATTGCATCAGCTTCTCCTATAAAAACTTTAAAATCTTGATAAATAATAGAAGAAACCGCGTTTTTATTCAAGTAGTTAAAAAA
>CAJPPE010000287.1 GCA_905372345.1 uncultured Treponema sp.
TTTTTTATAACTTATGTAACAAAAATTTTTATTTTTGCTAAGATTTAGGGTATGGACAAGATTAGCAGTATACCGGCTATCGGCTGGGTAGTTATTTTGATATTTGGGCTTATAGTGATTCCGGCACTTTTTATCTTACTTTTAAAAAAAGGCGGAAAGATGTCAATTTTGGGACAAACTATAGAAGTTTCGGAAGGCGGTAAAATTCAAACAATAGACAGTATAGGTCTGATGTACCTGATGAAAGACAACTGTGAAAAGATTGAGCTTTTGAGAAAAGAACGGATTGAGGATATTCTGCCGGATATATCGTATCTTTTAAGCGATATAAGCGTATTAGCTTGCTGTATGTACAGGGCCGAATCTATTTTAAATAAACGCCTTTATAAAAACGGCTTTGAAGATTTAACGGTTGATACCGTAAATATTTACATAAAGCAGCTTGCTGAGGAATTATTTATAAGGTTAAACAAAGAAATTATACGATCGAAAACTTGCACGACTCGGCCATTAAACGAAGTAAAAAAAGAAAAGATTTTTTTTATTGCTCAAGATTTTACAAAAAGAGTTACCAAGATTTATTTATTGGAAGTAAAAAGCAAGGCTGACATGTACTTAAATTATAAGCCGCTTTTTGAAAAAATAGGGGATAAGATAAGGGCAGATTTTTGCCGTGATAAAATGGAGAAAAAGTTTAAACAGGCCGAAAACTTGCGGGCTGTTTTGGAAAAGCTGACAAATAGGATAATTTAATTTTGGGAGGTAAAAGATGAGAGCAGAAAAATGGGGTATATTTGCTATTAAAGAAGGGCGAATTATAAAAATCAATAGAGATGCAAAGGCTAGTGTTTATGGTAACTATGTCATAATTAAAGACCGGCAAGGTATAATAAGCAGGTATGCACACTTGAAATCGATAGCAGTCAATGTGGGACAAACGGTTACAGCAGGCGGTTTTTTAGGTATTATGGGCGATACAGGCCGTGGTATTCCGGGGCCGAATAAACATTTACACGTTAGTGTATATCCTGCAACAACTAAAGATCCATATATGGGTAAAGATGCAACCATAGATCCTAAAACTTATATTCTTGATGGAGGGATATATCCTTGTAACAGTAAGCCCAGTACCGATTTTCATCAGATGATTGGAAATCCGCCCTATCCGCATGAAGGCTTGGATTTTTCCGGTCTAGATAAAAACATAATCACAGGCTGGGAGTCCGGAACTTTTGAGATTAAAAATATCTTTGAAGAATTTAAAAAGGGGCGGTAAATGAAATATGACTCTATAAAAGATACATTGCTTCACATCAAAAGAGTAAATGAACTACTTCTACAATTTACAAAAGAAATTATTGATAGAGCAATACAACACGACAATTCAAAACTTCAAGAGCCTGAAAAGCCTTTATTTGACAAAATGACACCCTTATTAAAAGGGCTTACTTATGGAAGCGATGATTATAAAAAGGCTCTTGATGAATTAAAACCTGCACTTGATCATCACTATGCAAACAACTCTCATCATCCTGAACATTATAAAAATGGAATAGATGATTTTACTCTTGTAGATTTAGTTGAAATGTTTATTGATTGGAAAGCAGCAAGTGAAAGGCACGATGATGGGGATATTTTTAGATCGATTGAAATAAACAAAAATAGGTTCGGAATATCGGAGCAATTATGTAAGATATTCAAAAACACAGCTGCTAAAATGATGGAGGTATAAATGGATGAAAAGAAGTTTTTTATTTTTATTATTTGTATTTTACCAGCTGTCGGACAACAACTGGAATACATGATGACCGAATCAGAGCTCATGAGGTTAGAGAGTCTGTTGGAGAAGTTAGAGAACACCAAACAGATGCAATTATCTCAAATACGGAACTTGGAAACAGAATTAAGCGGGGCGCTGAAATATCAAGAGAACTTAACAGATCAATTGACTCAAGCGAGGCTATCTTTGAAGAAATCAGAGAAATCATTAGAAGAGTACGAAAGAGAAAGCATAGAGATGATAGCGAAGAAAGAAGCGAAGATACAGAAAAAACAAAAGGAGATTGAGGGGTTGAAGATTAAAAATTATAAGTTAAAACTAGCCCTTGTAATTGTATCTTCTATTCTAACTCTTTTGATTTTGGGCAGTATTGGATTTTTTATTTTAAAAATGAAAGTAAAATTTTTATAAATCATAGGAGGGTTTATATGAAAAACAAGTTTATGTTTTTTGTGATTGTCGGCCTTGTAATTCTTTCGATTTTTATCGTAAATTACGGACAATCGATTTTAACAGACTGCATCGGAGCAGTCATCGGCTTAACGGGGGGAGCCTTGGCGGTGTTTGATACCGTCAAATACTCTAGGCGTAAGATTGGCCTTGTACCGCTATGGATAGGGATTTTAATTCTAATAGTAACCGGGTTTATACAGTTCAAAGGCGTTATTATTCTTGCAGCTTTCGGGTTCTCTGCCTTGGGATTGTATATATATTTTAGACTAAGAGAAAAATAAAGTTTTAATTCAAAGGGGCTGTTTATTTTAAGCAGCCCCTTTATTTATGTAAGCGTTATGTAAGCAATTTTTATTTTAATTTTATAACTATAT
>CAJPPE010000288.1 GCA_905372345.1 uncultured Treponema sp.
GGGTAATACCTCTTACAATTTATACTTTTATAATGCGGTTGCCCTAATCTCTTGACCTAAAAAGATTATTTATAGTATCCTTACCCTGCTGGAAGTCGATATTTGGAGGAAAGTATGAAAAAAATATATTTGAGTTTCTTTTTCTTGTTTGTTGGTCTTAGCTTACTATTTGCAGGCGGAACCAAGGAAAAATCTGCAAATGAAAGCTTTAAAGTTAAGGTTGTATTACCCGCAGGAGCTCCTGCTGCAGCTCTTTCAAAACTTGTGTATGAAAAAACGCAGTTTGATAATTCTGAAACGGAATATGAAGTTGTTTCAGGTCCGGAGCTTTTACAAGCGAGGATTTTATCCGGGGAGGCCGATATTGCTGTCGTGCCCACCAATCTTGCATCGGTTTTATATTCTAAACAGAAAAATATAAAATTGTTGGCTCCCATTGTTTGGGGAAATCTTTACTTTATAAGTTCGGAGCCTGTTTCTTCGATAGCGGACTTAAAGGGCAAAACTATTTATTCTTTCGGAAGAAATAATACTCCCGATTTGACAGCCCGCGAAGTGCTGAAGAAGAAGGGCCTTGACCCCGATAAGGATGTGCATTTTGAGTATTTAAGTGCTGCCGGGGATATTCCGCCTGCTTTTATAAGCGGCAAGGCGAAATATGCTCTTGCGGCAGAGCCTTCTCTCAGCATGATTATGACAAAAAAGCCCGGTACTAAGGTTGTTGTTGATATTCAAGAAGAATGGAAAAAGGCCTTTGGAGGAGCCTCTTATCCTCAAGCTTCTTTAATTGTAAATTCCGAATTTTTAAAAAAGCATCCCGAATATGTAAAGGCCTTTTTAGATAAGGCTAAAGGGTCTTCCGAATGGGTAAAGGAAAATCCTCAAAAGGCTGCCGAATATGCTTCTCAAATTGCTGCATTGCCTCCGCCTCCCATTTTATCCAAGGCTATTCCTAAGCTGAACATAGCCTTTGTTGAGGCTGAAAAAGCAAGACCTGCTGTAGAAGCTTATTTGAAGGTTTTGGCTGAAACCGATCCTAAATTTATAGGCGGAAGTTTGCCTGATGATGCTTTTTACTATAAAGCAAAATAAGTTTAAAATAGGCGGGGCTTTTTTTTGCCTTATTCTTTGGGAAATATTTGCCCAAGCCTTAAAAGCTCCGCTTATTATCCCTTCTATAAAAGAAATAGTATCAGCTCTTTTCGTTATTATAAAAACAAGCGAGACCTATGCTTTTATTTTAAGCACCCTTATCAGGATTTTTATAACATTGACTATAGATTCCTTTATTGCCTTTCTTTTAGGTATAGCTTCCGGCTTAAATAAAAATATTGAAGACTTTTTATCGGCTCCCGAAAATATTTTAAAATCCAGCCCTACAATATCCGTTTTGCTTTTAGCTTTAATTTGGTTTAGATCGAATATGACGCCTATCTTTGTTACAAGTTTGATAGTTCTTCCTCTTCTGTATAGAAACATTGTAGACGGAGTAAAAAATATAGATAAAGGCCTGATAGAAATGTCTTACGATTTTAATGTTCCTTTCGGTAAAAGATTAAAAAGTTTATATCTTCCCTGCATAAGACCTTTTTTGAAGAACGGCTATATTTTAAGTACGGGCTTTGCCGTGAAGGTTGTTATAATGGCAGAGGTCTTAAGCCAGCCGAAGTACGGCATAGGCTCTGCTTTTCAAACGGCTAAGGTTCAGATTGAAACCGCTTCTATCTTTGCATGGACGATAATAGCCGTTTTACTTGCCTCTCTCTTGCAGAAAGTAGTAAAAAAAGTTTTATAGTATAATTTTTCGATTTTAGTTTTCTGTATTCTTGACTTTTTCATATAAATTTAATATAAATATAGTAATCTATTTATAGCTTGGGGATGTTCCGGTTTCGACCGGAAAGACGGAGGCTTAAGCTGCAGGCGGAGTGCCGATCTCCTGATTCGGCAAACACTATAACTGCCGAAAATAACGACAGTTTCGATTACGCCTTAGCTGCATAATCGCGGAATCTGCTTTGCACTGCTCCGAGCGGGGCATGATTCCGACGCCAATCGGGGCTTGCTTTTTAGCGGTGTGTAAACGTTAAAAGGGACTTTTTTTACACTAAGGATTCGACGCTTTCGGTGCTGCTACCGGATCCCTACAACTACCTCGCACCGATAAGCCTGTAGACGCTTCTGATTCCCTTTTCGGGACGGGGGTTCAATTCCCCCCATCTCCATCAGCTTTTTAAGATTCTATACCCCGCCGTGCCTGTACACCGTCATTAAAATAGTGTTTTATCATCTTCATTTCGGTTACAAGGTCGGCAGCTTCAATTATTTTTTTATTTGCGTAGCGGCCGGTTAAGACAAGTTCTACGGATTCAGGCTTGTTTTTGATAATATGCAGGATGCGTTCAATATCAAAAAGGCCGTATAAAAGGGCAACATTGACTTCTTCCATAATGACAACATCGTACTCGCCCGACATAATTATTTTTTCAATCTTATCCAAACCTTCATTTGCTCTTTGAATATCCTTTTCCGTAGGATCATTATGAACAAAGTGAGCTTCTCCGTATTGTTCTATT
>CAJPPE010000289.1 GCA_905372345.1 uncultured Treponema sp.
CCATTAAAAATGTCGATGAGGTTCTGGTTGTCGAAGACGGCAATATTATCGAACGAGGCAGCGATAAAGAGCTTATGGAAAAGGGCGGAAAATACAGCAAGCTGCAGAAACTGTATTCGCAAGCAAATGAATGGCGCTTTTGAAAATATGCGGGCATCTGCGTTGTCGCTTAATAAAAAACAGTCCTCGACGTACAGCAAGTACGCCTGCGGGTGTTTTTTATACGCTCCTAGCATCTGCTCCGCCTATTTTCAAAAGGAGAGACAGTAAATAAATTATGAACGCTTAACTAGAAATAAGGAATTGGTGATGGGTAATTAGTATAAAGTACAAAATCCATCCGTACCTTGCAATTAGTAAATTGGATGTTGAAGTCTGCGGCTAAATAGCACTAAGTACTTCAACCTAAAAACATCCCCACTCCTAGCAATAAAAGACGGGGTGAATTAAATTATGAACCTCTAAAGGGTTTTTCAATACCGCCGTAAAAATTAAGAAGGGGTTTCCAAAGGGAACTCCCTTTGGCAGTGCGGGAAAAAGAGGGGGTTATAGGGGGAGAGAACAGCCAGCAGAGCTTCAAGGCTAAACCCTGCTCTGAACGGGGTGTTCTCTCCCCCTAACAATGGAGATCTATATGAAACGAAAATTACAAAAATTATTTGCAGTTACCGAGCATGGTGCTCGGGATTTGGTTACAGCATCGGTATGGTCGGTGTTTTCCAACATCGCCTATATCCTGCCGATGTTTTTGATTATGTTTTTTTTGCAGGGCTACTTTGAAGGCTCGCTTAAAACGGCTTACTTTTATACCGGTGTTATTGCGGTTCTTGCTGTGGTAATGTACATTCTTTTACACATAAATTACAACACGCTGTACACGGTAACTTTTAAAGAATGTAAGGAACTGCGGGTCGAAATTGCAAACCGCTTAAAAGCATTGCCGCTTGCATATTTTTCCAAGCACGATATTTCAGATTTGTCGCAAGCGGTTATGGCGGATGTCGCAACTCTTGAACATGCGTTGAGTCATGCTATTCCGCAAACAATAGGACTGGTAATTTATCTTGCAATTATCGGCACAATGATGATTATAGCTCATCCGGCACTCGGACTTTGTGTTTTTGCGCCGATAGTAGTGAGCTTTATCTTGCTTATTTTATCAAAGAAAATACAAGTGCGGGAAACCACAAGAGACTTCCGCAAACAAAGACAGCGTTCAGAATTTTTTCAGGAAGCGATTGAACTTCAACAGGAAATTAAAAGCTACGGCCGCACGGATACGGTCGCGGAAAAATTAAACCGCAATGTCGATGAGGCTGAAAAACTTCACCTATCGGTTGAAGCCCATCAAGCGATTCCGCTCAATATCGCAATGGCTGCACTCAAGTTTTCGGTCGGGATAACGGTCTTTTTCGGTTTGAAAATGTACTTAGCCGGAACCGCCTCTCTTCTGTATTTTGTCGGCTATGTCATTGCCGCCTCGCGCATTATCGACGCGGTTGCAGCTGTCGAAGCAAACCTTGCAGAGATTATGTACATCGATTCACGCGTTAAGCGTATCAATGAGCTGCGCGAAACCGAGGTACAGGAAGGCTCTCCTGCAAACCTACAAAAATACGGCATCGAATTTAAAGATGTTGAGTTTTCTTATAATGACGGGCAAAAAATTATCGACGGCATTTCTTTTACCGCCGAGCAAAATCAGGTTACGGCTCTTGTCGGTCCTTCGGGCTGCGGAAAGACAACCGTACTCCGTTTGGCATCGCGTTTATACGATTACAACAAGGGGCAGATTCTCATCGATGGAAAGGACATTGCAAAAATCGACACCGACAGTCTTTTTGAAAAGATTTCGATTGTATTCCAAGATGTAGGTTTATTCAACACATCGATTATGGAAAATATCCGCGTCGGAAATAAAAATGCTACCGATGAAGAAGTAAAGGAAGCCGCCCGTCTTGCAAACTGTACCGAGTTTATTGAAGCCCTGCCCGAAAGCTGGAATACCTTTGTCGGAGAAAACGGCAGCCGTCTTTCAGGCGGAGAACGCCAGCGTCTTTCGATTGCCCGCGCCTTCTTAAAAAATGCGCCCATCATTATCTTGGACGAAATCAGTGCTTCTCTCGATGTCGAAAACGAAATGAAGATTCAAGAAAGCTTAAATAAACTTATCAAAGATAAAACAGTTATCATCATTTCGCACAGATTAAAGTCCATCGAAAATGCGGATAAAATTATCGTCATGAACAAAGGCACAATAGAAGCTGAAGGCAACCACTCGGATCTTTTGCAAAAATCCGAATTGTACAAAAACATGATTGATAAATCTACAGCCACGGAAAAGTGGGTGTATTAGATTAATCGGTTAATTTTTAATTCGTAATGGATAATTACAATAAGGCTGTAATTATCCATTACTTCAACCATCAAGCTCTTATCTTCCAGAGGGAAGCAGCTTTTTCTTTGATCCTTTCGTTAAGCTGATGGGTTACGATAAAAACTTTTTTATCATCTAGACTTAAAATAAGGTCTTCGACTCTTTCTATATTTTGAGCGTCTATATTT
>CAJPPE010000290.1 GCA_905372345.1 uncultured Treponema sp.
CGTTTATCGTGTTGGTATGAATAAAAATCGTGTCTATAAAAATGATATACATAAACAGCCACACCAGCTCAAAAGTTCCGCCGCTTATAAAATCAAACTTATATTCCAGTAGGTTCATAAGGGAACCTTTAAAATAGGCTTTTAATAGTAGGAGGTATCTTTTCATCATGCTGTACGTTCTTTCCGGAAGAAGCCGGCTTAAATTAACTTGCAACGAATACTATCACAGCACGGCGACAGCTATATGTCGTAATTGGATGAAAAACTTCTGAGAAATTCTTCAGTAAGGGAAATTTCTGTTATGGAGAATACTGCAAAGTGTGTTATAATAAACATAATATATTACGGAGAAAAACTATGTTTAATATGAAAAAGAACATCACATTGATTATGCTAAGCATTGCACTTTTTACGGGCTTTAATTCTCTGCTTTTTGCAGAAAAAAATAAGGAGAATTCTATGTCCTATGTAGGAAAATGGGTATTTCATTCAATTATGAGTATGGATGAAAGCGGCAGAACTACGTTCCTTAATGCCGAGGAGTATCTAAACACGTTGCCTGATTTCATCGATAAAAATAATACAGCTGCAGTCGAAGAAGAACGACGCGAGAGAAAGACTAGAATAGACTCTGTGCTGGAAATTTGTGAAGACGGTATGATTTATATGCTTATGTCGATTCCTGATAATGTACCTCAAGAAAAAATTGATAAAGCCGTCGAAGCGGGGGTAGTCACGCTCCGTCATGGTATGATGATGCTTGGTAAACCTCAGCCTTGGGAAGACAGGAACGGTGAGTTATGGGTACAAATCGGAACGGTTGATTTTTTTGACGGTCAAGGCCAAAAACCTAATTGGGAAAAATGTGTTATCAAAAACGGTCTATTGACATTTGTTACGACCCGTTACAAAAAAGCCGAGTAATCAGGCTTGCAATGTGGAGTTAACACAATATGAATAGAAAAATTGTATCGATTATTTTCACTCTTGCCGTTTTAACTGCAGGAGCTTCCGCTCTTTTTGCAGAGGAACCTGTAACGATCAAAACGCTCTTTAAACTCTTACCTGAAAAAGCATTAAAGCCTGTTTTTGATAATTTTAACTTGGATACGGCAAACAGGGATTCGTACATTGAGGTCTGCGATGAGAAAAACCGGTATTTGAGCCTTAAAAGCAAGTACGGTTTTGAAATGTGTTATTGGGATGTAAAAGGCGGTAAAAAACTTATTTTGGTAAGTTACGACGGTGCCGGCTCTGGAGTCTTTTATCTTTACAATAAAGGCAAAATTTCCGAAACGAACGATTTCGGCATAAAAACCGTAAAAGAACAGATCAAAAAAAGCCCTGCATTTCAAGGTATGAATGATTTGATACGTTTTTATCCGCTGCGGGACAACACTTCGCTTGCGGTAATGATAAACCAACTTGATTGTATGATTTTTAAGTGGAAAAATGAAAAATTTGTCCGCATTAGCGACTATGTGCTAAAAGAAACCGATGATGAAGCAGATGTTTACAGTATATTATTGAGCGGTTTTGTAAAAGCTCTTAATGCCCATGATGCGGCTTCTTGTTTGCAGTATATTAAACCTGAATATATCGCATTCCAATGTATGGATATGTTTCAAGGACGGGCTGAACAATTCATTTGTAAACTTATTGCAGGACAAACTGAAAACATTGGCTACATTGCACCGAATAGGCTGGAAGATATAAAAAAGGCAACCTACAGCTTAAATCCTAATGTACCCGATAGCGAGCCTGACTTTATGATTATTATTGAACTTATCGACGGGCGTACCTACACCTATTTTCCCAAGGTTGAAAATATTGAAGAAGCTGAAATATATGGGCTGCCAATTCAATATTTTTATCTTGTCGGAGCGATGGAATAAAAAAGGAACCGCTATCTGTCGTAATTGGATAAAAAAATTACATTTTTTTACAAAAGTTTTTTTACCAGCTTCAAGAAAGCCGGTATTAATGATGCTATCATAACAACATTGTAAATAATGAAAACCGGAAGAATTTTACGAATATTTTTTTTATTAAATACCAACATAGCTATACCTAGTATAACCAAAATAATTGCCACATAGCCAAACATTATTAACTCTTTCATTGGTAAAGAAAGGTGAGCAAAATAAAACAATATCATTACAATTGCAGCTAATAACGCAAAAAAATATAATAGTATACCTAACTGATTTGCGACCGATTCAATATCATATTGTGCCTTTTCTTCATCCGGCATAGTATTGTACCCTGCTATTAAGTCGTATGCTTTTAATTCTCTAATTATAATACCGCCGCCGGCGAATGAAAGGAACATTAATACTAAAATAATATATAACATAAAGCACCTCCGAACACTCTAGTGTGTTCATTCATTTCATAAGCAAAATCGAGCATTATCATAATTAGCTAAAAAACTTTTTGCTGTTTTTACAAGTTCCGCTTGATAATCTTTAGGAGATACGACGGTAACTGCATTCCCGAAGCTGAGGAGTAAGGCCTTCCACAACCGTTCTTTTGCAGGAACACGGATAT
>CAJPPE010000291.1 GCA_905372345.1 uncultured Treponema sp.
TATTTGCAGCAGTTATTCTGATTTTATCCTCTTGTACTTCTACATCAAAAGCTTCAAAAACGAGTGAATTAACCTTGAGCTTTTCAGGCGACATTATGGCTCATGATGTTAATTTTAAAATGAAAGACTACAATCGAATTTATGATGATGTCAGGGATATTCTTTTAAACGATGATTTGAGTTTTGGGAATGTGGAAACACCGGTCTGTGAGGAAAGACCGCTTTCAACCTTTCCTTTTTTTAATGTACATAAAGATTATTTAAGGGCAGCAATAGATGGAGGCTTCGATGTTTTTGCCTTTGCCAATAATCACACCAACGATCAGGGTATTCAAGGAATTGACGGAACAATTAAAAATTTTAACGCTTTAAAAAAAGAATATAAAAATAAGGAGCTTTTTTCTTCAGGTTTAAAAAATAAAGAAGAGGAAGACTTTAAACCCGTCTTAATCGAAAAAAAAGGCTGGAAGATTTTATTTTTATCGGTAACGGAACATATCAATTCTCATGATAAATCAAAGCACAGACTTTATTACTCTGAACCTTCAAAGGCAGGAAGAAAAAAACTTGTTTCAACCATAAAAAAAATGAGGGAAGAAAACCCTTGCGATATTTTTATTCTTTCCCTTCATCTAAGTGAAGAAGAATACGGTCTTAAAGTTTTAGATACTAAAAAAGCATGGTTTAGAGCTTTAGCTGCCGCAGGAGCAGATGTAGTTTGGGCTCATCACCCCCATGTTTTACAGGATTGGGAGCTTTCCGAGGTGGAACTTTTAAATGAGGAAACACCCGATTCTTCGTCTAAACTTAAAAAAAATGCCTTTTTTATGTACTCTATGGGAAATTTTATTTCGGGCCAAAGATGGAAGGTGAACTATGCCGATCCCGCCTATTACAGGGAATATACGGGAGACTCAATAATAATGCAGTTACGCTTAAAAAAAACAAAGGGTATCTTGCAGCCCGAAATTGAAGCAAAGCCTATTTTAATTACAAACTATAATGAAAAAGACGCTCCCGTAATAAAACGGTTTACCCAAGAATGGGTTGAGACCCTTCCCGAAAAAGAAAGGGCCTATTATCTTAAAAGGCTTGAGCTTATGAGGGCCTATTTACCTAAGCTAAAATAAAAACTTACATTAAGGCCTTATACTTTTCGGCCAAGGTTTTTGCCTTTATGTTTGCAAGGCCTCGGTAGCGTTCGGGATTTGCAAAAAATTCTTCGGGCTTATCAAAGTTAAGCTCTTTTAATCTTTCCGTAACAAGGGCAAAGACCTTTTCTTCGGCTTTTAAGGCCTCATAAAAACTTATCTTTTGATTTTCGGCAGCAAGGGTAATCTTGCGTATCACTTCGTGGGCATCGGAAACACCGCATTCCGCCAAAAGAATATAAGCAGGCTCGGCCATAACGCCTCCCCTAACCTTTCCGCCGCCCTGTAAGAGGTTTTTAAGCATGTTTTCCCTATCGGCCTGCAAACCCTTTAAGATTGAATTCATGCGGTTAAAGGCCAAGGCAAGGCCTGTCAGATAATCGGCTATAAACCTTTGGCTTGCAGAGTTGGATAAATCCCTTTGGTGCTCCGAGATTTGGTCCATATAAAAACTCATTACGCGGGGAGAAAAGGTCTTCCACAAGCTTTTTACATGTTCGGAGTTCCATGGGTTACGCTTTTGAGGCATGGTGGAAGAGCCTACCTGTGTTGCACTAAAATATTCAAAAACTTCCCCTATCTCGGTTCTTTGCAAATTGCGTAAATCGTCTGCAAGGTTTGCAATTATGCCGAAGGCAATATTGGCTTCAAGAAGGAGGCGGAGCATGTATTCGGGCTCCACAAGCTGATGAGAATATTCTGAAGGCTTTAAGCCGAGGTAATCAAGATAGATTTTTTCGAATCTCATCGGATCGGAAACTATCAAGGATGCCGCATTATAAGCCCCTACGGCTCCGGCAAATTTTCCGCGTAAATCTTTTACAAGCTCTTCCATTTTTAAAATCGACTTACCTAAACGGGCTACATATTCGGAAACGGCATAGCCGAAGGTAATCGGAACGGCATGCTGACCGTGAGTGCGCCCTACCTGAGGCGTTTCAGCCTCTCTTTCAGCTATATCGCAAAGTAAAAGCTCGGTTTTCTTTAAAAGAGGAATTATTACTTTTATAACAGCATCCCTTATCCTCATAGAAAAAGCCGTGTCGAGGATGTCGGCACTTGTAGCCCCAAGGTGAACCAAGGGTGCTGTATTTTCAGGTACTTTCTTCTTTAAGACATTTACCAATGCCCTTATATTGTGCTGGGTCTTATGTTCTTCTTCATAAACTTCGGAAGGATCGATATTTAAGGCAATATCGTCCAATGTTTTTTCAAGCTCGCCGCTCAGTTTGGGGAGTAAAGAGCCTTTTTTTTCTTCTGCGATTTTAAGATGAGCCTTTACAAGGGCCATTTCGGCCATGGCACAATAAACGATGCCCGCTTCTTCCGATAAAAAAACCGATAGTTCATCATAAAGACCTCCTTGCGGGAGGGAATAACGATGATCTATCGGCGAT
>CAJPPE010000292.1 GCA_905372345.1 uncultured Treponema sp.
TTAGGACATCGGGTTTTCATCCCGACAACAGGGGTTCAATTCCCCTAGGAGATGGATACCCTCGATAAAATCGAGGGTATTTTTTTAGTAACATTAAAGCTTAAAAAAAGCTTTACTTGACAAAATAAAATAAATTTGTTAGACTAAAAATCTATTCAACAGTAACAATTCATCATTTTTACATATCTTTTTCGGTTCCTTAAGCCGAATACTGAATTTTAGAATGATATATATTAAGTTACGAGCATAGGAGAAAAATCCGATGACAATAAGAAAAAGGAAAACTTTGCCGCAAACCTCTGAGGATACCTTGTTTGATGATGGTATTAACTCTGATGGGGACTTGAGTCTTAGTTCTTCTGAAACTCATGCTGAAGAGCGGCCGGCCGCATCAAGTGAGATTCAATCTGCTGCAGAACATATTGAGCAAGATGCGGTTGATGAAATTATTGAAAAAAAAGTTGTTGTCCGTTCTCGAGGACGCAAAAAAACTGAAAGCTCTTCTGATGAAGCTGAAACCAAGCCTGCAAAAAGAATCGGTCTGACTGCAAAAAAACGTATACCTAAGGATGTTCAAGATGAAAAAGAAGAAGTCCCGCCCGCAGCGGATAGTTCTTTTAAAATCATTATAAACGATCTTACAAAGATGCGTATGCATGATTTAAGGGACATGGCCATAAAATACGGCGTACCGGAGGATGAACTTTCCTTAATGAAAAAACAGGATGTGATTTATCACATTCTTAAAAATCATACCAATCAGGGCGGCACTATTTTTGCTTCCGGTTCTTTAGAGACCCTTCCTGACGGATACGGTTTTTTACGCTCGCCTCAAAACAGCTATTTGACGGGAACTGATGATGTTTATGTTTCTCCCAGCCAGATAAGGCTTTTTAATCTTAAAACGGGAGATACGGTTTACGGCCAAATCCGCTCCCCAAAAGAGGGTGAAAGATATTTTGCTCTTTTAAGAGTAGAAACCGTCAACTTTGATGAGCCTGCAAAATCCCAGCGCCGTATTCCATTTGATAACCTCACCCCCCTATATCCTAGAGAAAAATTAAACCTTGAAACAACTACTCAAGAAATTTCTACCCGAATTATGAACTTATTCTGTCCGATAGGAAAGGGGCAGAGAGGATTGATTGTAGCTCCTCCTCGTACGGGAAAAACGATAATGCTTCAAAAGATAGCCAATGCAATTACGGCCAATCATCCTGAAGTTTATCTTATAGTTCTTTTGATAGATGAGCGTCCCGAAGAAGTTACCGACATGGAGCGCACGGTAAATGCCGAGGTTATTTCTTCTACCTTTGATGAGCAGGCAACCCGTCATGTTCAGGTTGCTGAAATGGTTCTCGAAAAGGCAAAACGCCTTGTTGAGCACAAGAGGGATGTAGTTATTCTTTTGGATTCAATTACCCGTTTGGCAAGGGCATATAACCAGACGATGCCTACTTCGGGTAAGGTTCTATCCGGAGGTGTGGATTCAAACTCTCTCCATAAACCCAAACGTTTTTTCGGTGCCGCAAGAAATATCGAAGAAGGCGGAAGTTTAACGATAATAGCTACGGCTCTTATTGAAACCGGCAGCAAGATGGACGAGGTTATTTTTGAAGAATTTAAGGGAACGGGCAATATGGAAGTAAACCTGGACAGAAAACTTTCAGACCGCCGCTTATTCCCCGCAATCAATATAAAACGCTCGGGAACTCGAAAAGAAGAGCTTTTATTAACGGAAGCAGAAATGCAGCTTATGTGGATATTGCGTAAATTCATCAGCTCGATGGATGATGCCGATATTATCGAATTCTTAATCGATAAAATGAATAAGAGCAAGAATAATGAAGCGTTCTTAAAATCAATGAATGCCGGTCTTGCACAAAAAGAGTAAATATTGTATATTATAACACTACCTTGGGAGGTTTGTATGAAAAAAGATATTCATCCGAAATATGAAGAAACAACCGTTACTTGCGCTTGCGGAAACGTAATAAATACGCGTTCTACAGCCAAAGATATCAAGGTTGAAATCTGCTCGCAGTGCCATCCTTTTTTTACAGGAAAACAAAAGCTTGTTGACACTGCAGGACGAATTGATCGCTTTAAGAAACGATACAATATTAAAGACTGATTGTCTTTATAGAGCTAAGCACGGGGTTTCTCGTGCTTATGCTTTTTCTAGGAGGTAGTTTATGGGATGGTGGTCTATCTGGCTTTTGGTTGGTGTTATTTGCATAGGCTTGGAGCTTATAATTCCCGGCCTTGTTATTATCTTCTTCGGCTTCGGGGCTGTTTTTACTTCCGTTTTTAGTTTAATTCCTTTTATTAATCAAGCTCTTTGGTTTCAAATAATAATCTTTGTTGTTTTTTCGGTTCTTTCTTTAATTTTTTTGCGTAAAAAATTCACTCCTATTTTTAAGGGTACTATTTTTTATCCTGATAAAAAAAGCGGTAAAGAAGAAGACAAATTTGCCGACGTTATTGAAACGGTTTTTCATAATAAAGAAGGCAGAATAAAGTATCAGGGTACAACATGGAG
>CAJPPE010000293.1 GCA_905372345.1 uncultured Treponema sp.
GCCCTCTTATGCAGCTCGTCGAGCCTCTTTGTCTTTGCTTTATCCCGTCCGAAAATTCCCGAACGTGAAAGGATTAGGGTATCGCCCCTTCCGCACATATCGAATACAAAGATATCGTCCCCATCCATTTTAAGCTTTTTTAATCCTGTTCCGAGAGTGTATGCTCCTTGTTCTTTAAGGCCTGCGGCTCCTGCTTCCTCCCCGTCCGTAAAGATGATTTTTATGTTGTGAGGTCTTGTGTAAGAGCATAGTTTTTTTGCAAAGTTCATGAGGATAAAACAAGAGGCTGAATTGTCGTTAGCTCCTTGGGTATCGGGAGCCCTGTCATAGTGGGCTGTAAGGGTTTTCATTTTAAAGCTCTTATCGTAAAATTGTGCAGGGTATTTTATGATGATATGTTTTTTTTGTGCAAGGTTTACTATGCTGTGCGGAACATTGTGAGCACTTAACCACTGCGATATAAAATCACAGCGGTTAAGGTCTTTTTTTAAAAAGGCTTTAAACAAATCGGAATTAAGCAGCTTATCTTCATTTTCCTTAATCATCTTTGTTAAAGCCCCTTGGGTTTTATTTTTTTAATTCTTCAAGAGCTTTTTCGAGTTCGTCTACAATCTTTGCAAAGTTATCGCATGCTGCCTGTACCGGAGCAGGGCTTGCCATATCGACACCTGCAAGTTTTAAGGATTCAATCGGATAGCGTGAGCCTCCCGATTTTAAGAACTTAAAGTAGTCTTCTCTTTCTTTGTCGCCGCCTGAGCAAACTCTTTCGGCAAGAGCCATCGAGGCTGAAATACCTGTTGAATATTTGTAAACATAGAAGGCTCTGTAAAAGTGCGGAATCCTCATTCCTTCCAAATCGCTTACATCTTCAAATACCATTTCGGGACCGAAATAAAGCTCCAAAAGTTTTCTGTATTCGCTTCTTAAATTTTCGACTGTAAGAGGTGTGCTGCTTTCGACGAGGGCGTGAGTAATTTTTTCGTATTCTGCAAACATGGTTTGTCTGTAAAGGGTTGCAAGAATATCGGAAGCTCTAACGCTCAAAAGATAGGCTCTCATCTTCGGGTCGGTACTTGTTTTAAGCATGTGCCTGAATAAAAGCTCCTCGTTAAAGGTAGAGGCAACTTCGGCTTCAAAGATGGTGTAGTGGTAGCAGGGGTAGGGGTTGTTTCTTACCGAATACCACGAATGCATTGAGTGGCCGCCCTCGTGCACAAGGGTAAATACGTCACGGATAACATCTTCTTTGTAGTTCATAAGAATGTAGGGATCACTGTCATATCCGCCTGCCGAAAAGGCTCCTGAGCGTTTGCCTTCATTTTCGTACTTATCTACCCAGCCGTTTAAAAGACCGTTTTGGATTGTTTTAACATATTCTTCTCCGAGCGGTTTGAGGGCTTCGGTGATGATGTCGACGGCTTCGTTATATGGGGTAACTTTTTTTACCTCGCTGACTAAGGGCATGTAAACGTCATAGTGGCGGAGTTCTTTTAGGCCTAAATGTTTTTTTAACATACCATAGAATTTATGTAAGGGTTTTAAATTCTTGTGAATAGTATCTACGAGGTTGTCATAAACGGCCGTAGGAACCTTGTCTACATAGAGGGATTTTTCTCTGGCAGAAGCATAGCCCCGTATTTTTGCAAGGGCGACATTTTGCTGAACCTGTCCTGTGTACAGGCTTGCAATTGTGTTTTTATGTGCACCGTATACGCCGTAAAGCTGTTTATAGGCCTTTTCGCGCAAAGCTCTGTCGGGATTTTGCATAAACTTTGAATAAGAAGATTGAGTTAGTTTTATATCTCCTTCTTTTGTTGTGATTGTACCGAAATCAAAGTCTACGTTGGTTAGAACCGAAAAGGCTTGGCTCGGTGTGCCGTGGGGCTCGCTTAAAAGGCTTAAAATCTTTTCTTCCTTGTCGGAAAGGGTGTGGGGTTTTAGGTGCAGGGTCTTTTCTAAGGAAATCTTAAAATCGGCAAAGTCCTTTCCTGTGGGGCTTGAAGGGTCAATCCATGAGCGGATTTTTTCTTCAGGGATTTCCATGATGGCGGGCATGAGCCAGCTGGTGGCAGCCGAAAGCTCTGTAACGGTCATCATGTATTTACTTATCCGTTTGATGTTTTCGGGGTCGCCCTCGTTTGAAGATTTTTGTAAAAAGGCATAGTTTCCGACCTTTTCCGCAATTCTATCAACCCCAGTTGAAGCTTTTAGGCAGGCAAGCAGGGTTGTCGCATCGATTGTTTCAGGCTTGGAAAAAGCTTCTTTATATTTTAAGATTTCTTTTCCGCCTTCCGGAATAGAAGCAAGGGCTGCTTCCCATTCTTCTTCATTCTTAAAAAGTAATTCAATATTCCATTTGTCGCTTTTGGCGATCTCGGAACGTTTAGGTGTAGTTGAGTTTTTCATATCATTACTATACAATAATGTTGATAAATAGGCAAGAGTCTTAAATCTTTTAAATCTAAGCTATAAACTCTTATGGATATCTACTTATCGGTTTTCACAAAATCTTTTCCGTCCCATAAATATTGTGT
>CAJPPE010000294.1 GCA_905372345.1 uncultured Treponema sp.
TGATTCCTATAAATTTGTAAATGCGGTACTTGACAGTATTAAAAATAAGTCTTAGAATTTAGAAATGCAGCGGCAAAAGATATTTTTAATTCTTTTTATAGTTTTCTTATTTTTTTCTTGTTCGGGCAAAACTAATGAACAAGCTTTTTTGGATGGGCTTTCCAATGTTGATGTGCAAATAGCGGAAGGCCGTCAGACTAAGGCTTTGAAGAGTTTAAAACGCCTTCAAAAAAAGGCCGTAAATTCTACAAATTATGTAAGTATTGTCAAACGGCAATTAAAACTTAATTCTATTCCCGATGCCTTGATTTCTCTTCAAACGGGCATAAAGAATTTTCCTGATTCACCGGAGCTTTCTGTCTTATTGACTTCTATCCTTATTGATTCAGAGAAGCCGGCTGAAGCCCTGCCTTATTGTGAAAACTTAAAAAATACGCCTTATGCTTCATTGGGTGCCGAAGCCTCAATTTTGTCCGATATTGCTTTGAATTCCTTTAATTCGGATTTTAGTCTTTTAAAAGCCGCTTACGATAAAACTGAAAATCAAGTTTTTTTAAAGAATGCCGCTATTGTTTTGGCAGCCAAGGGCCGTTTAAGGGAGGCTTCTCATTTACGCTATAATATTCCGAATGATGTTGCTCCTGAGCATCCTTTTTTTTGGAGCTGTATTGTTTACGACCTAGGTGTTTTCGATTCTATTTTCGGCGATTTATATTTTTCTCTTGTTTATGCGGATAAAGACGGCGGTGAGGGTAAAACGGCTGAAAATGCACGGCTTCATCTTATGCTTGCTGCCGATGCAGCCTTCGGGCAAGGAGATACGGAGAGGGCTAGAGCCTTTTGGCAGGCTGCGGCCGATAGAAGTCCAGAATCTTCTCCCATAGTGTTTTATGATTTAGCCCTTACGGCTCCCGACGAAAAAGAGCGTGTAGATCTTTTAATAGAATGTATCGATTTATATCCCGGCTTTTATCCTGTTATTGCCCGTTACGCTAGGGAAGATATTGCTTTACGCGAATTAAATTCGCAAGATGAGCTCGCTGCCTATCTTGAATCTAAGGGCTTTTATTCAATGAAGATGGAAGAAACTTATTTTATCTCTCCCAAGATGACATATAAGCCTGAAGACCTTTTAGCAAGGGCGATGAAGACTCCGAATTTTGACCAAAGGTTTATTTTAGAAGAATTTAGATACAATCAAATAATGGATAAAACCTATGCTTCCAAAGAAAGAGGCAAGGCCGATATGTGGAAGATTCTTGAAAAATACGGCAAGGAGTCCATTATCAGAGAATATGCAAAATGGTACTTCGCTAAATCAGGAGATTTTAATGCTTGCCTTAGCGTTAGTGAAATAGGAAAACGATATGAAGATTCTTTTTATGCAGGGATAAATTCGGCTTTGAGCGGAGACTTTGAAAATGCCGTATCTTCTTTTGCGGCTTCTGCACAAGTTCCTGCATATTCTTATGCTTCTACGGTAAATTCCGCCTATATGTATTATATGTCCGGTAAAACCGAAGAAGCTGTAAATGCCTACAGCCTTTCCGCATCAATGACTCAGGATAAAAAAAGACAAAGTATGCTGCACTATGAGATTGCTTCAATCTTTTATGAAAGAAAGGCTTATGATAGGGCTATAAGTGTCTTAGGCTATGCCTTGGAATTAAATCCGAAAAACTATCAGGCGGCATCTCTCTTAAAAAAATTAAAAGAGCTTAATTAATCGTTTTTGAGTTTGAAGGATTAATCTTCTTCTTGAAGTTTAAAAACCACTATACCTGAGGTTTCATGTTTATCGGGTATAAAACTTGATGCAAATAAAACGGTAATTAAAGCTCCCATCTTATCCGCCATTCCTGAAACCTTTCCGGATAAACGCTTATTTTCTGCATATTCTTTTACGATTTTAAATGCATCATCATAATCTTCACGAAGAATATAAAAGTCGGTATGGTTAAAGCCTGTAACGCCGTATCCTACAAGAACCGAAGCTACATGTTCATTTTCAACACGGTATGGAATATGTTCACTTTGAAATAATGATTTTATCATCATTAAGTCTTCTTGATAGAACAAGTGCATAAATTTGACGGCCTTTTTTCCCGATTGGACAGCTTCAAAAAAAGCATCTTCCATTTCAACTACATCATCTAAGGCTTCATCTTCTGCAGCAGTTCCGTCGTTTAATTTAACCCCTTCCGAATTCTCTTTCCACGATTTTTTTAAAAATAAAAACACAAAAATACCGCTCAAAACAGCAACTAACCAACACATAAAACCTCCAATACCGATAAACAGCGAGGCAGAATTCCTGCCGAACTATTTATCGAGCCTCCAATAATTTTTTTTCAAAGGATCACGGTTACCGCTAAAAAACAACAAGTTTTTTAGTACTGACCTTAAATCATCTTATTCATTTTTCCGTAGATATTGCGGACTATTATTTTTTGGTCTTCGTTAAAATTCTCTCCTGCAAGGTCAATCAGGCTTTGAAGGGATACA